>NZ_JAELUC010000077.1 GCF_016429155.1 Pedobacter sp. ASV12
CGTTTATACTGAATTTGCAGCAGTTTACTCGATCTCTGCCATCCACAATAATGACATCAAATTTTTCACCCAATAAACCTGCCTTCTGACTGTATTCGCCACCTTTTTCTAAATTGGTGAAGATCATTTCCGAATTTGGCGCTTTTTCTTGGACAATATGTTGATACCAAGCTTCATCATGTTCTACAGAAACCACTTTTTTAACCCTATCTGCATAAAAGAGGGTAGAGTTTCCAGAGCCGTATTCGAAAATGGTTAGATCTTTATTCAAGCGAGTTTTAATAAAGTCTATAAAAGAATAAGTAACCCAAGGCAAGGGGCGCCCTTGGGCATCAACTGCCTGATGACTATCGAAAGCTTTGAACCATCCAATAGAGGCTAAATAGCCTTTATGGCCATAAGATAAAAGTGCATTAAGCCTATGTGGCTTACTAATAAGGGCGGCGAGTGCTTTAAGTTTGCTCAACGTTTAAGTATTTTTTGAAATGCAGACACCAAAAATAGTGATTTTAACATCATGATTCCCTGCTTACGAGTTTTGGGAATCAATAAAAGATAAAACGTTGATACCATGCAGGCAATTAACGTGGCTATTGAAGCACCCACACCAGCATATTTTGGGATAAGCCACAGATTCAGCAGGATATTTATGACTGCCCCTGTTGCAGTCCTGTAGAAAGAAATTTTTGTATACCCTTCCGCCAAAAGATATTGGGAGCTGGCAACGCCAAGGAAAACAAATAGGCCAGACCAGATATGGATGGAGAGCATTGTACCAGCGCCTTCAAATTTATTTGCAAAAATAATATGTATGATAAAGTTTGCAAAGAAACTAATAAAGACAGCTACCGGCAAACTGATATAAACAAGTAGATCGTAAAGATTGCCCAAGCGCTTTTCGTAGCGTAGCAAATCGGTTTTACGTGCGTTGATAATGGCTGGAAAAACAGAGGTGATAATAGCGGTCGGAATAAAGAACCAGGCCTCGCTTAGACTGGCAGCAGCACTATAAATCCCAACTGCCTTGCTACTTACTTGCTTTAACATTAAGGCATCTATTTTCATATAAACGGATACCATAACCGCAGAGAGTATCAAAGGGAAAGATTGGTGCAGTAGCTCAGTAGCTCTCGCTTTATTAAAAGTCCAGTTGAAAATGCTTAAACCTTTATTTTTGTAGATGAAAATTAGCCCCACGGCCAAGATAAAAGCATCGAATACATAGGCCATCACAATATAAACGAGTGGGAGGCCGTATGACACAACGAGGACTTTAATCACCGCCGAAATAACAAGACAAATATTTTGCACGTGCACTACGTATTTGGATTGTACCTGCGATTGGAAATAGGAATCGATTACATTGAAAGATTTAAGTAGTGACGTAAGAGTTAAAAGGGCAACAAGAAGTATCAGCGTCTCGCCAGGGTTTTTTGAAAAATGTTGGTATAACAGGTAGATTCCCAGGGTAATGGGTATAAGCAAAAAATTTACAACCAACCGTAACCAAAGGGCCGTGCCTAGAATTTCATCTCTTTTTGCGGGTTCATGGATAATGGCTCTGATAATAAACGAATCTAGTCCTAAAGCTCCAACGGCACCAGTAATAGTAACCAATGCCAAGGCAAAACTCAGATCACCAAACAAGTCGGGGCCTAAATAACGCGTAATTATAAAACTGGCCAGTAGGCTTAATAGCTTGCCGAACATTAACCAGCCAGTATTTTTTAGATACTTGTTAAATGCTTGCTCATCAAAACCTTTAATGGCCGGTAGTTTCATAAACGCAAAGATGTGAAAATATTTGGGCTATCTTCAAAATTATGCATGTTGCAAAAAGTTGCGTTCAATGCGCTTCAGCTGTTTCAAATGATGGTTGAGGTGTATTTCGATAAACCTCAACCATTGCCTGGCGTTTAAATAGCCCAATCGGGGGTGCTTGGTCTTGATTTTGGGATTGGCACCATCAACCTGCGGATAAAGCTTAGCCAGCTGCAATTCAAAATCGGTGATGAACTGCTGGGCATTGGCCAAGCTGATCTTTTTTACCCTATCGGCCATGCGTTTGGGCACCTTGTATCTTTTTCCGGGTGGCAGCTGGCCAAAAAACAGCACCAGCTTTACGCCTAGGGCCGTAGGCTTGTTTTCGCCTTCGTTTCTGATGCAGTTGTTCATGGCGATCAAAGAAAGCAAGCTGGCGTCGAAAATATGCGAATATACCTCGCTATAGCTCCAGCCACCCATGGGCGGGGCTAACTGAAAATGGTCTTCCCTAAATGTGTGCAGCTTTTGCTGGTAGGCATTGGCTATATGGTTGATGGAACGGTGTACCCGGGCTAAATTCATATTTTAATTTAAGCTTTATTGCTGACGCTTCAAAAAATCGAGCAAAGCATCTTGATTGCTTTTAAAAGTAAAAACGTCTTTTAGGGTAAAATAGCGTTGTGGATCTGCAATATAAGGATAAGCCAGCTTGGCGCAGGCCAAGGCCTTGTCTTCAAAGGCATAAAGCTTAAGCAGTTCGGCAAGCTGCGCCGTACTTAGCGCCGAGTTCTGGAAAGTTGCCTGCAGCAGCTTGGTCTTGCTGTCGTCAAAGCTCTCGCGTTTGACCTGGTTTCTTAATTGTTCGAAGGTAACGGCATCCATTCCTCTGGCTTGTCGCGACGAAGGGTTGTTTTTGATGAAGTTCAGAAAATCGTCTTTGGTGCTCATGAAGCTAAACGAGTTGGCCAAAGAAAAATATTGCTGCGGATCGGCGATTAAGGCCCATAGGCTTTTGGCTAGGCTTAATTTCTTGTCATCGGTGGTAAAACCCTGCAGCAAAGTAGCCACCTGGTCGGTATAAAGTCGGTTGTTGTTGGCATAAACTAAAATCACATTCATTTTGCCATCGTCAAAAGCTTCTTTTTTTACCATGGTCAATAAGCTTTCGAAATTGTTGGAATTGGTATTGCCAGGTCTGGCTGGTGGCACGATGCCCGTGTTGTAGGCGCCTGCATAATCGTCGAAATCATCTAAGGCGTATTGCCTGTTTCTGTAAAGGTTCAATGCCTTAACTTGTTTTAGTCCTTGCCTAATGGAGTAGCTGAATACGATACGTTCATCTGGTCTAACGCTAATCCTGGCGCTGTATATTTTCTTGTTGCCCTGTACAATAGACAGGGTTGGAGAAGCATTGTAAACATCATAAAACCTAAAACGGCCGTTTGTAGAGCCTACAAATTCATTGTCGAGGTAAACGGTAAAAGTGCCCCTGTCTTCAACTTCAATAAAAACTTCGGCTTTGGTGCGGTTGCCTTGGGCAAAGGCCAGCTGTGCACTCCAAAGTGCCAGGGCCAATAAGATGATCTTCTTCATTTGTTTCAGTTTTGTGTGTGTAAAGTTCAGTTCAAAGATTAAACCGAAAACTGTTAAGAAATGTTAAAAATGTTCCAATAGCTCTTCCAGGTGGGCAATCTCCCATTCTACGTCGGCAGGTCTGCTTATTTTTAGCGGATTGAAAAAGATGGCCTTCAATCCAAAAGCCTGGGCGCCGCGGATATCGGCCTCTAGGCTGTCACCAATCATGATGCTTTCCTCTTTTTGTGCTCCAGCTTTTTGCAGTGCATGCTCAAAAATGGCTTGGTTGGGCTTGTTTACACCCACATCTTCAGAAATAATAACCTGTGTAAAATAAGGGTTCAGTCCCGAAAGCTCCATTTTGGTTAAGGTGGTTTCCTTAAAGCCGTTCGAAATGATGTGCAACTGATATTTGCTTTGCAGGTAAGCCAGCACTTTGTTGGCACCGTCGAAAAGATTGGTCTTGGTCGGACTGATCCTGACATAGTCGTCTTCAAACTGCAAAGGAACAGCCTCTGGTTTAACGCCAAGTTCCAAGAAGGTCGACCTGAAACGTTCTTCGCGCAGGGTTTCCTTGGTTATCTGGCCCAAATGGTACTGTGCCCAAAGGCGATGGTTGTTTTCGGTATAGCGGTCAATAAATTCCTGTGCCGAATGAAGACCCAGCGCCCTGAGCTGATACACCTCGTAAAGCTCCAGCAAGGTTTCTTGGGCATTGCGGTCAAAATCCCAAATGGTATGGTCAAGGTCGAAGAAAATATGCTTAATCGGTAATTGCACAGTCGTAAAATTTTGAAGGTTTGAAAACGGAATGTTACGATGGCAAAGGTAGGATAAAGCAATCGGCTATTAAAGGTAAGGAGCTACTTTTGTTTCGAGGGTCGCTATCAGTTCCTCATCCATGTAAGTGTATTCGTCGGCAATATCGAGTACCACGACGGACTTGCCGCTCAATTCGGCTTCGAAATTTTCGAACAGCCTTTGCCGATGCCTCTTTTCCATTACAAAAATCAAATCGGCCCAGTTGATGTGTTTGTAATTGACCTTAACTCTGGCACTCTGTGCCGTACCCGCCGATCTAACCTGATGTACAGGGTGGTTTTGGTAAATGGTTTCGGCAGTAGCGCTGCGCCATTTGTTGCGGCTGCAAACAAAAAGGATATTCATTCGATAAAAGACTTAGCTTTTGATGCCATAAGCCAGGTCGCCGGCATCGCCAAGGCCCGGAACGATGTAAGATTTGCTGGTCATTTCGTCGTCTATGGCGCCAACCCATAAATCGGCCTTTGGCAAGTTGGCACGTACGTGCTTAACGCCTTCGGTGCTGGCAATGGCCGCAATGATATGCAGTTTCCGGATTTGATAACGATTGATGAGCTCTTTGGCGCAAAGTACCATGCTCAGACCCGTAGCCAACATCGGATCAGCCAAAATCACAACTTTGTCTTCCAGGTCGGGCGCAGAAATATGTTCCATTTGGATAATGAAATCGCCACTCTTTTTGGTTTTGCGATAGGCCGTGATGAAAGCGCAATCGGCGCGATCGAAAACGCTTAAAAGGCCGTGTTGCATAGGCAAGCCGGCCCTTAAAATGGTGGCCAATACAGGTTGGCTTTTTAAAACTGTGCTCTTGGCAATGCCCAACGGAGTTTGGGTTTGCACTTCCTGATAAGTCAAGGTTTTGCTGATCTCGTAAGCAAAAAAAGCGCCCAAGCGTTCGAGGTTTTTCCGAAAGCGCATCGAATCTTTCTGGACTTGCTCGTCGCGGAGTTCGGCAATAAAAGTATTGGCAATAGAATGAGTTTTGCTCAGGTCGAAAATCATAGGGTAAATATACCAAATTGCAATTTGATTGTTGAATGGTTAGGATGTTTAATTGCGAGGTAGGGAGAAACAGGTTGAACCCATTAAGACATGAAGAAGATTATGCATACAAGAGGCTTGTTTCATAATTTTAGTGTTGCAGCCTATAGTCCTAAATTCTTTCATGTTGGCTTGCTTGTTCCAGCAGATGCTCATAAACGGCCTTCCAGCCTTTCCAAGGCCGGGTATCCGATAGCGATTCGTTGTGCCAAAGGCTCGAAAAAGTGCCGTCTACCAGCCTGATGTTCGCAATAAGCTCGTCTATTTGTGCCATGGCTTGCTGCGGTCTGAGTTTGAGGTACTGCTGCAGGGTGACATCCATTAAAGCAAAAGGATGGATTTTAAGGTGTGTTTGTTTCTCCAGTTGCAGGTCGTACCAAAAAAATGAGGTGCAGGTGCCTGCCCTAAAGCCCACTTGCGAGGGATAGCCCATCGAATAGTCGTGGTTGATGCCAGCCTTGATCAATTGGAGATAGGTTTGGGGCAAATGCACCTTGATAAAATGCTGACGCGACGAATCTATCCGTTGCCTGCTGATTTGCTCCAGGTTTTGCAGCTCTTCGCTGATCTTATGCGTTTCGGTGTTGGAAGCATAAGAAGGATGCAGGCCAATGCTGGCGTATTGTGCAGTTTCGAGAATCAGGCTTTTAAATACTTCTTCGTTAGGGTCCAGGTTGCTATCGAAGGAGTTGTTGTTGGATTTGGCCAGCAGAAAAAAGAAAACCGGACTTAAGCCGTATTCGGAATGGATTTGCTTCAAATAGTCGTAAGTATCGAACGGGTCGTTATGGCCAAGGCCAGTTTTGATGATCGATAGCATTTTGTCGGTTTTCAGTTGCTGGGCAGCCTTCAAAAACCGGATGGTATTTTTTAATAAACCACTCGAACGGAAATGATAGGCACGATCTACATCGATAGTCGGAACAAAGCTGAACTTCCGTTTGACAAAAATAAGCGAAGGAAACTTTTTGAGCAGGATGTTTTTCAGCAGCAGTGCCCAGTTGTCGATAACCGGAACAGCCAGTAACCCAAGTTGATACTGCAGGCTTAGCTCGGCGCGGAAACGGCCATGCTCATCGGCTTCGAAAGGCAAATACTCTTCGTATCTGCTCAAAAAGTAGAAAGAAGCAGCAAAAACATCAAAAGGCAAAGTACTGTTGGCCACTGCAAATGGCACCTGCCTATCACCAAATGCGGTCAGTTCAATATCGATAGGCGTAATGGCATGTTGGTTAAGCAGGGGAGCGCTGGCAAAGAAAAGCTCATCGGCCAAAGGGGCGTCCGCATAACTGATTTTGGGCTGTGTACTTGCCAAAAAATCATGGGCAATGCCCGTAAATTCAAAATCGCAACCCAAAATCTCCCTAAAAATAAAGTTAAATGTGTATTTGATGCGGGGAGTAACCTTCGGACAGTAGATTAACAATTGCATAGTAGGGAGGATTATAACTGTTAAGATAACAATTTCAAAGAAACAATGGAAGTCGCAAATAGTTAGGAAGATAAATTTCCGGTTGCCACCGACTAATGGTTTTCCTTGAAATTTCGTTCCCCAAAAACCATGATTTTTATTTTTATTCTTGTGCACCGCTTGACTGCATGGCGATGGGGCTAACCTTTGAAAAGCCTTTCCTGTTAATTTAGAAGGTGGTTTTTTTGATTTTTTTAACAATGATTGAGCCGTTTATGGTGATTTTAGCCTAATAGATACTAATCGATTAGTTTTGTTATTAATTAATTAGTATTATCTTCGTCTTGTTGTTTGTCCATTTCGGCAGGCGCCGCTTTTTTTTGACACCATTCGTCTATAAGCCAAATAACCAACCAGATTAAAAAAATGAAAAAAACAAAAACATGTCCGCTATACCCATTAACTACGAATTTTTTCGTAATCATGATGCTGCTCTCTTTTTTTGGATCGATAGCTAAAGCCCAGGTAAAACCCAGATTGCAGGGCCTGGTTAAAGATAGTACCAGTCAAGAGCTGTTGTCTTTTGTAACCATCAGCCTTTTGAAGAACGATTCTGCAAAAACGGTTGTTGCCAGTGCATTATCCGATTCGACCGGCCGATTTGTGCTTCAGGCAGATTCGGGTACCTATCTCTTGTCGTTCAACTTGTTTGGCTACCACAAACTGGTCAAGTCTATTAAAGTTGGCCAAAACGCACAGGATCATTTGCCGCTATATGTATTGCAACCCATGTCTAATCAGCTGAAACAAGTGCTGATCACTGGCCGGAAGCAATTGATTAGCCAAGACAAAGACAAGTTGGTTTACAACGTAGAGCAAGACGTGGCGGCCAAAGGCGAAAACCTGACCGAAATATTCAGGAAAATACCCATGCTGAGTGTTGATGGCGAAGGCAACGTGCAATTGAACGGACAAACCAATTACAAGGTGTTGCTCAATGGCCGTGAAACTGCCATGTTTGCGGCAAATACCAAAGATGCTTTGCGAGGTTTTCCAGGAGTGGTGGTTTCAAAAATTGAGGTCATTACCAATCCATCGGCCAAATACGATGCCGAGGGTGTTGGCGGCCTTATCAATATCATTACCAAAAAAGGAATTATGGGCTACAATGGTTTTTTCAGCGCCTATTACTCCAATCTCAATTACCAAACCAGTACTAACCTCAGCGCGCGCTCAGGCAAGTTTGCCATTACGGGTACGTACTTTTTAAGTGGCAACCACAATAACAAAGCAGACGTAACCAGTTTAACCCTGCCTTTGCAGCCATCGGTATATCAAAGCAGGTTCTTGGAAGGCGAGCGGACCACCAATCGCTTTTCGAACGACGGAAATCTGGAGATGAGCTATAACATCGATACCCTGCAGACCATCGTGGCCTATGCCAACGTTGGCGGAGGCCATAACAAAAGCAGGTTTGCCCAAAACATTACAACTGAATTTGCCAATGCTACTCCGCAACATGATTTTTTTACCCAGCATATCAGAAATAACATTCCGTCTTTTGGGGTAGGGAGCGATTTCATTAAAAAATTTAAAGGAAACGCCAATAGAGAGCTCAGTTTCAGGTTTAACGGACAGTTCAGTAAAAATGATGGATTAAATACCAGTCTCATGGCCATGGCCAATGGTAACCTGTTCAGGCAGAATGATAGCTACTCCAAAAACAGGGAATACACTTTGCAAAGCGACTATATCGAGCCCCTAACCCAATCGACAAGGTTGGAAATGGGCGCCAAATTCATTTTTAGGGATGCCAATGCAACGTACCAGAGCCTGAGCCGAACCAACGAAAACGATCCTTTTCAGCCCGATTATTCCAATTCGAATAGCTTTGCCTACAAACAGCAAGTGTATAGTGGCTACGGCTCGTTGTCGTTTAGCTTGAACAAGCTTAATTTCAGAACGGGGCTGCGCCTTGAGCATACGACCGTTGATGGCGATTTTTTTAGTTCGAATACCAACGTCAAGCAAAACTATACTTCGCTCATTCCAGATTTTTCGATGAATACCAAATTGAGTGATAAGTATACGATGGTATTTGGCTATACCAAACGCTTGCAACGCCCTTATATCAATGCACTTAATCCCTTTGTCAATAACAACGATCCACTAAATATCTCTTTTGGCAATCCCAACCTCAGTGCACAAACCATCCATTCGCTGTCGCTTCAAAACCGCTTGCTGCTGGGGCCAGTTTTCATGTCGTTGATCCTCAATGCATCCTATACCGGCAATATGATTGTGCAATACACTACTTTTAACGAGGTAAACGGCATAAGCACTACACAGTATGGTAATTTGGGCAAAAACCGAGAGGTAAGTGCAACTTTTACGTTTGCCGCCAATCTCCAAAAACTGAGAAGTGGCTTCGGTGGAACCGTCCGCTATAACAAAATCGAGAACACCGCCATGCCAACGCAGCAAGAGCAGGGCTTTAGCGGACAGATTTATGGATTTTTCTCCTATAGCTTTTATAAATCCTTCTTTTTAAGTGGCAATGGTGGCGTGAGCAGGTCGGCTTATGCCTTGATGAACACCGTCAATGCTTTTCCTTATTACCAGGTAAATATTGGTGCCGAGTTGTTTGATAAAAAACTGACCGCTTCCATCAATTTCAATCGCTTTTTCAAGAAGTGGTTTACCGCAAATGCGTATACCGAAGATGCGAATTTCCGTACAGCATCTACGACCACAACACCTTATCGGGTCATTTATATGGGTTTTACTTACAATTTTGGCAAGCTGAAAGAAAACCTCTCGAAGAAAAAAGGCGTAACCAACGATGATTTGATCAATAACTAGGGCAGGTTGATGGTCCTCAATCCATAGTTGATAGTTTATTGTCCATGGACTATGGACAATTGGCCATTCGCTAAAAACTCACGCTCAGCTCGCGGTTGGGGTAATTGGTACGCGTACTTTTTCTAATCCCGCCTTTTTCTACATGCAGAATGCTCATCTGGTCATCGAAAAGGTCGTAGAGGATGCTGTTGTTTACGGTTAGGGTATTCAAAGCACTAACGTTGTCGATTTCCAGGTACACGTTGGTGGCTTCGTTGTCTTTTTCAAAGCCTACGTAACTGGCTTTTGCCGCTTTGCCATTTAAAAGGTATTGCAGGTGAAGGTTCATATATTTCTTAACGAGCTCGTCCATGGCTTTATGCATGGCTGGCTTTGAAAGATCGGTTTTGGCTTTGAACTGTTGCGCCAATACGTTTTCAAAATCGTCGGTAAAAATGCGGCAGGTTATTTCCAGGCTTTTCTCTTTCGCGTTGAAATTAATCTCGGTGGTGCTCACGTGCAAAGGGTGTTTGTTGCTCTTTTTCAGCCCAGCCGGAAGAAAAAAGAACAAAACAAGTAACAATTTTGAATAGAAGGCCTGCATTTGCAACAATGTTTCGTTTAAATAATAAAAAGAATCTAATTTAGACTCTGAAACAAAGTTAACAGCTCTTTTGAATAAACCTCTAACATTCTAATGCCTTTAGCCGATTTTCTGTTTTATTTTAAGCTGGGCTGGTCCCATATCGTAAGTCTTGATGCACTAGACCATCAGCTTTTTATTTTGGCCCTGGTGGCGGTTTATACGGCCCGCAACCTTAAGCAGGTGCTGATTTTGGTGACTGCATTTACCATAGGCCATTCGCTTACCCTCTTGCTCAGTGTGTTGGATGTGGTCAGGTTTTCGAGCAAATGGGTAGAGTTTCTTATTCCATGCACCATTTTTGTTACCGCTTTGAGCAATCTCTTTAAAAAAGATTTTTCTGCCAAGGCAGTCCATACAAATTATTATCTTGCACTGTTCTTTGGCTTGATCCACGGCATGGGCTTTGCCAATTCGGTACGGATGATGTTGGCCAAAGATCAGAATATGGGTTGGGGCTTGTTTGGCTTTAACCTGGGTTTGGAAGTAGGGCAGGTGTTTTTTGTAGTGATTATTTTGGCCTTGACCTGGTTCGCGTTGTCTTTTTTGAAGATCAAGCGCAGGGAATGGGTTATATTTTTATCGGCAGCCGTATTTAGCCTGGCTTTACAAATGGCTTTAGAAAGAATTCCTAACTAAACTATAGAAGAATGAACAAATTTTACAAGATCTTCTTTTCAGTGGCGCTCCTAGGCCAAACGGCTTTTGCCCAAAACATCTTGAACAATCCGGGTAGCAACCATGGCAACAAGTTCGAGCAATTGGGCACCATTTTAAATACGCCTAACGAGCAGCGTACCGCGAGCGGCGCGCCTGGCGTAAAGTATTGGCAGCAACGCGCCGATTACAACATCAAGTGCGAACTGGACGAGAAAAAGCTGACCTTAACCGGTAGCGAAACCATTACTTACCACAACAATTCGCCCGATGTGCTGACCTATATCTGGATCCAGCTAGACGAGAACGAACATAACAATTTGCGCAATGCCAATTACCAGAGCAGCACCAGAATGCCTGCAGGTACTTCGAATGTGCAGCTGGAAAAAATGACCACGCCAACAACTCCGGTTGATAATGGCTATGGCATTTCTATTGCCAAGATTACCGATGCTACAGGTAAAAAATTAAATTATACCATCAACAAAACCATGATGCGTATCGAAATCCCAGCTTTAAAGTCGGGTCAGCAATATGTATTTAATATTGATTGGAAATATAAAATAACCGATCGTATCGCAGGTGGCGGCCGTGGCGGCTACGAGTTCTTTCCGGAAGATGGCAATTACTTGTTCACCATGACCCAGTGGTACCCACGCCTGTGCGTGTACAGCGATTTTCAGGGCTGGCAAAACCACCAATTTACCGGAAGGGGAGAATTTGCCCTGACTTTTGGTGATTTTAAAGTACAAATGACTGTTCCGTCTGATCACATTGTGGGTGGTACCGGCGAGTGTATCAACTACAGTGCGGTGCTTAGCCCAACCCAGTTGGCCAGGTACAACAAAGCCAAAAGCAGCACCACTGCTCCTGTAGAAGTAGTGACCCTGGCCGAGGCCAAAGCCGCTGAATCCAAAAAATCAGAAGCCAAAAAAACTTGGGTTTTCCAGGCCAACAATGTTCGCGATTTTGCCTGGACAGCTTCCCGTAAATTTGTTTGGGATGCCATGGCACAGCCAATTGCCGGCCGAAATGTAATGTGTATGAGCTTTTATGGCAAAGAGGCCTATGGTTTGTACAGCAAGTTCTCTACCAGAGCAGTAGCTCATACCATTAAAACCTATTCAGATTTTACCATTCCTTATCCATACCCGGTGGCACAAAGCGTTGAAGCAGCCAATGGCATGGAATACCCGATGATTTGTTTCAACTATGGCCGTACCGATGCCGATGGAACCTATAGCGAAAGCACCAAGAACGGTATGTTGGGCGTAGTGATACATGAGGTTGGACATAACTTCTTCCCGATGATCGTAAACAGCGATGAACGCCAATGGACTTGGATGGACGAAGGGCTGAACTCGTTTGTAGAATACCTCACCGAAGAACTTTGGGATAATAAATTTCCGAGCAAAAAAGGTCCGGCCTATACCATCGTGCCTTACATGAAGCTGCCAAAAGATCAATTGGAGCCAATCATGTCCAATTCGGAAAATATCGTCAACTTTGGTCCAAATGCCTACTCTAAACCGGCAACGGCATTAAACATCCTGCGCGAAACCATTATGGGCCGTGAGCTGTTCGATTACGCTTTCAAAGAATATTCGAGAAGATGGGCATTCAAGCATCCTACGCCTGCCGATTTATTCAGGACGATGGAAGATGCCAGTGGCGAAGACTTGGATTGGTTTTGGAGGGGCTGGTTCTTTGGCACCGATGCCTGCGATATCTCGTTGGATAGCGTAAGGTATGCCAAAGCCGATTATCCAAATGGAAATACACCTGCAGGTGGCCGCATGATGGGTGCCAACAGAGGCAACAGGATAGAAAAACCAGCAGTGAATACTTTCGAAGATATTTCTAAGATCAGAAACCGTGAAGACAGCAAAATCAAGTTTTATACCGATAAGGATTTGGCGGCCAGAGATTTTTATTGGAAATACGACAGGGGTTTGGTAGAAATTGATACCACCTTGGCACCTAAAGCTACGCAACCTGCCCGTTTGCCAATGGAAGAATTTACGGCCGAAGAAAAAGCGAAGTATGCCAACAAGTTCTTCTATGAACTGAATTTTGGCAACAAAGGGGGCTTGGTAATGCCGATTATCGTAGAGTTTACCTTTAAGGATGGCTCTAAGTTTGTAGACAGGATACCGGCACAAATTTGGCGTTTAAACGAGCAAAAAGCTTCTAAATTCTATGTTTATGATAAAGAAGTAGCTTCGATTAAACTGGATCCGATGCGCGAAACCGCAGACATTGACGAAAGCAACAACACCTGGGGCTCGGGTGCACAACCCTCAAAATTCCAGTTGTTTAAGGTAAGATCCGCCAATGCGGCGCCAGCCAGAGGACAATCGGTTGGCTCAAACCCGATGCAGCTCGAAAAGAAAAGCAAATAATTGCATTTAGCAAGGAGTAAAAGGCTGTACAGAGAAATTTGTACAGCCTTTTTTATGGCGCTGAACCATTAAGGAATTAAGAGTGATGAAGATGTGTTCTGGCTATAGCTTTGTAGTTTGCTAACTGAAAACTGCCAACTCCATTCCATCTTTCCGCCTTACCCGGTTGAACCATTAAGGCATTAAGAAAATTAAGGGGTTTCAAAAAGTTGCCAGTAAAGCCGGTTTTTTAAAAAAGAGGTGTAATTCGAGCAATATTGCATTTAGTGGCGGCGTTATCTCAGGCCCAGGCAATGACCCTTAAATTACTTTTTCCCGACCTTGTCCTTTGTGGCAGCGCGGCATGGGCCTCCGTACAAACGTTAAAGCAAAGGGCGCAGTCGGCGACTTTTCCTCCATTTTGGTCGCTCAAAATGGAGAACCAATGCATTATGACCCCATCGTTGAGCTTTGGTCTTTGACTTTGGTAGGTTTACCATTAAGGAATTAAGAGTGATGAAGATGTGTTCTGGCTATGGCTTTGTGGTTTGATAACTGCAAACGGCTAATTGTGAACTGCCAACCGAAAACCGCAAACTGTCAACTTCATTCCATCTTTAAGTTTTGGTCTTTCGGCTTTAACCTTTATCTAGTATCTTTACTTACAATGAAGTTTAAACTCATCTCAGATTATAAGCCCACCGGCGATCAGCCAGAGGCTATCAAACAATTGGTAGAAGGCGTCAATGCGGCCGAGCATTACCAAACTTTGCTGGGCGTAACCGGATCGGGCAAAACCTTTACCGTAGCCAATGTCATTGAACAGACCCAAAAGCCAACCCTGATCCTGAGCCACAACAAAACCTTGGCGGCCCAGCTTTATGGCGAGTTTAAGCAGTTCTTTCCCGAGAATGCGGTTAACTACTTTGTGTCTTACTACGATTACTATCAGCCAGAGGCTTACATGCCTACGACCAATACTTATATCGAGAAAGATTTAAGCATCAACGAAGAAATCGAGAAGCTGCGTTTGCGTACCACTTCGGCATTGATGTCGGGCAGGAGGGATGTGATTGTGGTTTCCTCCATCTCGTGCATCTATGGTATGGGAAATCCCGAAGATTTCTCGCGGTCGGTTTTCCGTTTCGGCGTGGGCACCAGAATTAGCCGCAATTCCTTTTTGCATAGTTTGGTCGAGATTTTATACGCCCGTACCATCAACGATTTTAAACGGGGTACATTTAGGGTAAAAGGCGATACCGTAGATATCTTTCCTGCTTATTTGGATAACGCCTATCGCATTTCATTCTTTGGCGACGATATTGAAGAACTGTCTATCATCGACCCCGTTACCGGAAAAACGCTGGAAAAGCTAGAAGACATGGCCATTTATCCGGCCAATCTTTTCGTTACGCCAAAAGACAGGTTCAATGCTTCGATTTGGGGCATTCAGGAAGAACTGGAAGTACGTAAAAACCAGTTGCTGGCCGATAGGCAGCTGCTCGAGGCCAAGCGATTGGAGGAAAGGGTAAATTTCGATATCGAAATGATGAAAGAGCTGGGCTATTGTTCCGGAATCGAAAACTATTCGAGGTTTTTCGACGGCCGTTCGCCGGGCATGAGACCCTTCTGTTTGCTGGATTATTTCCCAGACGATTACCTGATGGTGATTGATGAGAGCCACGTAACCGTACCACAGATCCGCGCCATGTATGGTGGCGACCGTTCGCGCAAAATGTCGCTGGTAGAATATGGCTTCCGCCTGCCTTCGGCCTTAGACAACCGCCCGCTTAACTTCGACGAATTTGAGCGCCTGGCGCCACAAACCATTTATGTAAGTGCTACACCTGCAGATTACGAGCTCCAAAAATCCGATGGCGTGGTGATTGAACAAGTGATTAGGCCTACCGGCTTGCTAGACCCGGTTATTGAAGTAAGGCCAGCCATTAATCAGGTAGACGACCTGTTGGACGAGATTGACAAAACCATTAAAATGGGCGATCGAGTTTTGGTAACCACACTTACCAAGCGGATGGCCGAAGAACTCACCAAATACATGGACAGGCTGAACATCAAATGCCGCTACATCCACTCTGAAGTGAAAACACTGGAGCGGGTAGAGATTTTGAGAGGCTTGCGTTTGGGCGAATTTGATGTGTTGGTGGGCATCAACCTGTTGCGCGAAGGCCTGGACTTGCCAGAAGTAAGCCTGGTAGCCATTTTGGATGCCGATAAGGAAGGCTTCTTGCGTTCAGACCGGGCTTTGATCCAAACGATTGGCCGTGCCGCGCGTAACGACCGTGGCCGTGTAATCATGTATGCAGACAGCGTGACTGAATCGATGGAACGGACTATCGAAGAAACTAACCGCAGACGAGAAAAACAGGTCAACTACAACCTGGCGAATGGCATTGTCCCGAAAACAGTAGGCAAAACTAAAAAAGAAATCATGGAACAAGGCTCTATTCTCAGCATGTCGGCCCAAGGCAACGAACGCGCCAAAGCCTATGTTGAAGTAGATGAGGTGAGCGTAGCTGCCGATCCGATTGTACAATACATGACCAAGCCCGAAATGCAAAAAGCCATAGACAAAACCCGGAAAGACATGCAGAAAGCGGCAAAAGACATGGATTTCTTGCTGGCGGCCCGCCTGCGCGACGAAATGTTCGCCTTGGAAAAAGTCTTTGAAGAGCGGTTTTCGAAATAGCATGCTGTTGCCAGCACAATCGTTTGAGTAACTTTTTAATAGAAGTGCTTGGGAGTTAAAGTTTTCTGTTAAAATTGCAGTTATCAATCTACTGCTATGAAAACATTCAAATCATCAATCCTATTGGGCTTACTCGCGCTGGTCTCTTTAAATTTAGCCGCACAGGAAGTCAGCGTGCCATTGGGTGGCAACGTGTACAGCGCTAACAAATCAGAAAGAAGAGGCAGCATTACCAACAATGGTATCGAGCGCTGGACCAACCCATCCGATATTTTTACGGTCTATTTTCGCGTAGGACAACCGGGAACCTTAGCGGTAGCTTTGGGCGAAGTGAAGACCGAAGGCAAGGCTACCTTGGAATTTACCGTTAACAAATCAAGCAAAACGGTAGACCTCGAAGCCGATAATGCCAGCAACAAAAAGGTTGGCGAATGGAAGATCAAGGATACGGGCTATGTGGCCATCCAAATTAAAGGCTTGAGCAAAAATGGCAACGAGTTCCCAGCCATCAAGAACCTGCTGCTGAGTGGAACGGCAACAGTTGGAAATGTTGTTTACGTAAAAGGAAACGAAGACGGATTGTTCCATTTTGGCCGTCGTGGCCCATCAACCCATTTGAACTACGAACAGCCTAAAGGCGTAGATGCAGAGTGGTTTTATAACGAAGTAACCATTCCGGTAGGTGAAGACAAGATGGGGAGCTATTTTATGGCTAATGGCTTTGGCGAAGGCTATTTTGGCATGCAAGTTAACTCGCCAACAGAGCGCCACATCCTGTTTTCGGTGTGGAGCCCATTCACCACCGATAACCCGAAGGAAATTCCCGAAAGCCACAAAATCAAGCTGATTAAAAAGGGCGAAGGTGTGCATGGTGGCGAATTTGGCGGCGAAGGCAGCGGCGGGCAAAGCTACCTCAATTACCTTTGGAAAGCCGGAAATACCTATAAATTTCTGTTGCGGGTTAGGCCGGTGGCCGATAATTACTCGGAATACACTGCTTACTTTTTTGCGCCCGAACTTAACAAATGGCAGTTGATTGCCTGCTTCCAGCGCCCGCAAACACAAACCTATGCCAAGCGACTGTATTCGTTCCTCGAGAACTTTTCGCCAAACATGGGCGATGTGACCAGAACCGGTACTTACGGCAACCAATGGGTGTGCGATACCCAAGGCAACTGGATAGAAATAGACAAAGCCATGTTCAGCATTGATGCAACCGGACGCAAGAACTATCGCAAGGATTACCAAGGAGGTATCCATCCAAATGGGAACTTTTATTTAAAGATAGATGGTTTCTTTAATGATTTTACGCCCTACAAAACCATGCTGACCCGAAAAAAAACAAATAGGAAGCCCGAAATCGATTTCAGTAAACTGCCTTGATAAAGAATTTGCGAGTTTAAGCCACTTAGCCTAATTTTGAATGGCCATACAGCTATTTGTTAGGGAAACAGGCAATGGGCCATTTTAAGTATGCAAGGACAAAACAGAAAAGACATCTATCCGGGTTTGGAAGTAGGCATCATCCTGAAAAAAGACCAACGAAACGGCACCGTAACCTATGGCTTTGTGAAGAATATATTAACCTCGGCGGCTTTCCATTCGAGAGGGATCAAAGTCAGGCTGGATGACGGACAGGTTGGTCGGGTGGTGGAGATTATTGAAGAATAGCCGATAAGACTGTTTGCAAACAATTGCAGTTGCCAATTGTAATTAAAGTGTAACTATCTTTTTGAAAAGTAACAAAAAAACGCTTGCCTCGTCTATATTTGTGTTTAAGGGTTGGTTAAAATTGTCGCAATGGCAATGATCAGCTTTTGTTTTTGAATTTTAGATTAGATAAAAATGGGTTTGTTAAAATTCCTCTTCATAGCCATCCTCATCCTTTGGATCATTCGCATATTGGTTCGGATGATATTTCCAGTAATGGTCAGAAAAGCCTTCGGAACTATGCCAGGCCAAGGCGATTATGGGCAACAACAACAGCAACAAAGATCAAGAAGACCTGAGGGGTCTATCAGCATAGACTATATGCCTAACAAGAAAGACAAAAAAGGCAACGCCGATAAACTGGGCGATTTCGTAGACTTTGAAGAAGTAAAATAGTTTCCGGATTGCTGCACCCCAATGCCCCTACTACTTAGGTGTCTGAGGTGGTGAAAAATTCAGTGCCTGATTACCAGTTTTCAACTCATGGCTAACTAATCTTTGCCTGGGCCATCAAATCCGTGATTGCCAGATCGGCAGCTGGATATTGGAATTTAAAACCATGGGCTAGCAAAAGGCTAGGCAAAACCCATCTGCTTTTTAAAATCAGCTCGGTTTCGGTTCCAATGAGCCAAGCACCTATGCCTAACATCCAGGTTGAACTAGGCAAGCCCAACGGAATGCCATAAGCTTTTCTTATCAACCTCATCAATTCATGGTTTTTAATAGGGTTTGGAGCCGTACAATTTACTATTCCCTTGATATCATTATGTGTTAATATCCATTCCGTACTCAAGGCAACATCCTGTTCGTGTATCCAACTCACATATTGCTGGCCATTACCTTGCTTCCCGCCCAAGCCAAACTTAACCAAATTCAAAAGCCTTGGAAAAACACCATCGGCCCGACCCAAAACAATGCCCATGCGCAGAGCGACTTTTCTGGTGCCCGGTAGGGAAGTTTCAAAAAAACCGGCTTCCCACTTTTTGCAGACATCGACAGAAAAACCGTAACCTATTTCGCCATTAATTTCGTCTTGTGCACAATCTTCAGCATGGCGATAAATAGTAGCAGAAGTAATATTGATCCACACTTTTGGCGGATTCTCCATGCGCTCGACAACCCAATTCAATAATCGAGTAGGCGTAACACGCGAGCTGATAATTTCCTTTTGGTTTTTAGGAGTATACCTGCAGTTGACGTTTTTGCCGCAAAGGTTGACCAACAAATCTGCATGTTCCAGGTTCTGCGCCCAAGCTCCTTCGCTTTTGCCATCCCAAACTACGGTTCTGATGTTTGCCTGTTTGGTTTTGGGCTTTCTGGCCAATATAATGACCTCTTCTGTTAAACTGCTGTAGTGCCTGGCCAGAACTTGACCCAAATAGCCACTGCCACCGGCAAGTACAATTTTTTTATACTTTTTCATTGTCAATTAGATTAAAATCCAAACCAAAACAGCGAATCGATAAATAGCCCAAGTGATGCTGAGGGTAAGCCCTAAGTCTAGGATTCGTCCTCTTCTCAAATGTTCCAAAAACATGACTCCAGCCACTCCTAAAAAGTAACAGACACAAATTAGGGCATCAACAGAAACAAAGCGATCTATTAGAAGTCTGTCTCTTATACACATCTCCGAGCCCACGAGACAGTACTCATGATCGCGTATGCCGTCTTCTGCTTGAAAAGGGGGGGGGGGGGGGGGGGGGGGGGGGGGGGGGGGGGGGGGGGGGGGGGGGGGGGGGGGGGGGGGGGGGGGGGGGGGGGGGGGGGGGGGGGGGGGGG
>NZ_JAELUC010000078.1 GCF_016429155.1 Pedobacter sp. ASV12
CCCCCCCCCCCCCCCCCCCCCCCCCCCCCCCCCCCCCCCCCCCCCCCCCCCCCTTTTCAAGCAGAAGACGGCATACGCGATCATGAGTACTGTCTCGTGGGCTCGGAGATGTGTATAAGAGACAGCAACCTGACCGTATTGCCTAAAAACAATCAGATTTGGGTTTGGCTAAAAATGTATGTCTTGTTGCTTTTGCCTATTTTAGGCTATGCTTTGTTCTTGTTACTGATGGCGTTAAGCTATGGCCATTACTTAACGTTTATGGCTGTTGCGCTATTCTTGCCCTTGCTGTTGCTGCTCCTTGCTCTTTCCACTTTTAACCGCCATAATTATGCTTTTAGGATAACCAAAAGGTGGGTAAAGTTGCCCATGCTTAAGATTAAAAGGCCTTTTTGGACCTGGCCGTTGTTTTACCTGCTTAACGAACAACGCCTCATGCTGGTTTTGTGCAAAGTGGTATCGTTTGTGTTTTTAAAAGGCATGCTGTGGATGTTTGCCGATGTAGGTCCAGATAGCCGCGTTTACCTTACTGCTGCTATGACGGTGGTACTGAGTCATTCGGTGGTATTGCTCAATTTGGTGAAATTTGAAGCCAATTACCTTTCTTTTGCCAAAGGATTGCCTATTAGTGCCTTTAGCAAGCTGGGGCAGTGGCTTGGCGTGATGTGTTTGCTGTTATCGCCCGAAATGATCTTGTTTGTTTGGCTAGTTAAGTTCGATTGGGCACAGTGTTTTGCCATTCTGTTTTACCTTTTGAGTGCCATGCTCTGCCTGCTTGCCTTGGTTTATTGGCTCAAAGCAAATATGGACAATTACCTCAAATGCTTGCTGTTTTTCTTTTTTGTCAGCATGTGGGTGATACTGGCGGGCCAATGCCTAGTTTTCAGCCTATTGTTGTTGGGTTTGGGCAGTTGGGGTTTGGTATGGAAATATAACAGGACAGATCTGCGCGAAATAGCTTAAATACTGTAGGCAGCAATCATTTCTTCATTTACCTTGCGCGAGCGTTGAGTAGTCAAATCGATCATTACGTAATCGAAAACGCCATCTGAAGCTATCTTGCCTGTTTTTTGGTTAACGATTTCGAACTGTACGCTGCAGCCTTTTTCGTTGATTTCGAGAATTCCGGTTCTGATCAGCATTTTATCGCCCATCACCAATGGACGCTTAAAGGCAATATTTACGTTGCTTACGACCCAGCCATAACCTTGCTCGGCAAATTTCTCCCAACTCATGCCATAAAAACGGTCCATCTGTTCGTAACGAGCCGCCAATACGTAATCGAGGTATTTGCTGTTGTGCACGTGGTTAAACATGTCAATGTCGTCTGGACGAACGCTAAGCTCGCTTTCGAAGATGCTGTATTGGTTTTTTTCCATCCCTGCAAAAATAAGTTAAAGGTATCGATATTTAAACTTTGGTTTTGTGTTTAAGGCCTATATTGATCAGATTCCTGTCATCTAATCAGGTTAAATAGAAATATCGAGAAAACCCGATATATATTTGTGCCATGGATCAGGTAGAGATATTCAAAGCCCTTGCTAACAAAGCCCGTTTACAGATATTGAACTGGCTCAAAGAACCCGAAACGCATTTTCCCGACTACAAGGCCTCTTGTGGCGACAACAGCGTTGGTGTTTGCGTGGGCCATATTCAGCGTAAAAGCGGTTTGACCCAATCTACCGTTTCCGAATATTTGGCCGTATTGCAAAGGGCTGGATTGGTTAATGCTACTCGCATAGGCCAGTGGACCTATTATCAAAGAAATGAAATTGCCATTAAGGCCTTGGGCCAGTTGATTGCAACATCACTTTAATGTGTTGTGATTTAAATAAACGAATATGAGTACAAGAGAATTAGCAAAGCTTCCTTTTTCGGTTTTGGATTTAGCGACGGTTGTAGAAGGCAAAACCATAGCCGATACTTTTAAAAATAGCGTTGAACTGGCGCAACATACCGAAAAATTAGGTTATATGCGCTATTGGCTGGCCGAACATCATAATATGATCAGTGTGGCCAGCTCGGCAACATCGGTGCTGATCGGACATATTGCTGGCCATACCAATACAATTAGGGTAGGCTCTGGAGGTATTATGCTGCCCAACCATTCGCCATTGATTGTGGCCGAACAGTTTGGAACGCTGGCTACGCTTTATCCCGATAGGATAGACCTGGGCTTGGGCCGGGCACCCGGTACCGATCAGCTGACTTCGATGGAAATTAGGGGCGAACGTTTTGCGGCACCACATCATTTTCCGCAAGACGTGATGAAGCTGCAAAGATATCTTTCGAGCACCAATAGCCACAGCAAAGTACGCGCGATACCTGGCGAGGGCACAGAAGTGCCGATTTGGATTTTGGGCTCGAGCACCGAGAGCGCACATTTGGCTGCTTCTTATGGCTTGCCATATGCCTTTGCCAGTCATTTTGCGCCAACTTATTTCTTGGAGGCGCTACAGCTTTACAAACAGAATTTCCGTCCTTCGGCTGTGCTTAAAGAACCTTATGTGATCTCCTGCGTGAATGTAATCGCGGCACCCACCGATGAAGAAGCCGAATATTTATCTACTTCGTTAAAGCAATTGTTTATGGGTATCGTAACCGGAAAACGCAGGTTGTTGCAACCTCCGGTAGCCACTATGGACGACATCTGGGATCCGATGGAAGAACAGGCCGTAAACCAGATGCTGGCAGTCGCTTTTATCGGAGGACCAGCAACTTTGGCTACGCAAATGCGATCGTTTTTGGCCCAGACCCAAATTGACGAAGTGATGGTAACCTCGCATATCTACGATCATGAGGCAAGGTTAAGGTCGTATCAGTTGTTTGCAGAGGTGCTTAAGAAAGGCTAGATCGATAGTCTGTATAGTCGATTGTTGGTTGGTTGGTTGGTTGGTTGGTCGTTGGTGAAGAACACCAATGGCTGCTTCGTCAGTTTGGCGCGAGAACTTTGCAACATTCAACTTTACAGCCTACAAAATTTTTAACTGGTTAAGATTCGGATAGGATTGCTTAACAGCTTATGGATGGGGCATTTGTCGGCAATTTGCATCAGGCGTTCCCTTTGCTCATGCGTTAAGGCGCCTGTAAATTCTATTTTTCGGCTAATGGTGGTTTCTTGGCTCATCTGCTCTTCCTTGCAAATGGCCAGGTCTACTTTAATGGCTTCCAAAGGAAATTCCTTACGGTCGGCATACATTCTGATGGTAATGGCTGTACAGCTACCCAAACTAGCCAAAAGCAGGGCGCCCGGTTGCATGCCCTCATCGGTGCCGCCCAGTTCGGCTGGTTCGTCGGCGTAGATCAGGTGTCCGTTAGAAAATACCTTTGTTTTATATTTTGATCGGTCTAATTCGGTGATGGCTGTAATTTGCGCGCTGCTCATATTTGTAGTTTAATGCCTAAATTTACCGTAAACATAGCATAAATGGAAAAACAAAGTGAAGCACAGCAACGATTATTGATATTTCAGTCGTTTACCGGAAAAGAAATCAGCCAGTCTCCCTCTCATTTTATGAACTGGCTCAAGCCCACCTTAATCAGCGCCGAAAAAGGCAGCCTGCATTGCAGCTATGTGGTAAGAAAGGAAATGACTAATCCCTACGGTATTTTGCATGGCGGTATTACAGCAGGCATCATCGACGATTTAATCGGTGCTACGGTATACATTTTAGGCCTCAATGATCGTTATACTACTGTTAACAACAGCATCGATTATTTTGCCCCCGCTAGTGAAGGCGATACCGTGACCGCCAAAACAGCCATCGTGAAACAGGGCAGGTCCATTATCAATCTGCAGTGCGAAATATGGCTGCCTGCTAAAAACCGCCTTATGGCCAAAGGTTATTCCAATATGCTAAATATTGGTTAAGCGAATGTAAATCAGTTTTTTAGCGTAGATTTAACTTTGGCTAAACATTTAGGTCGTAGATTTGTTGTACAGTTATCCCTAAACTAAATATAGCCATGTTGAACGATTATTTAAACCTCCAGTTTGATGTTAAAGGCAAGACCTTTAAAGGCTTTTGCATGAGAATCCACGACGATTTTCATTTAACCTATGCCGTTATTCTTGAAGATTGCCATTCGTTCTGCGTTTGGCTCGACAATAAAACTTCGAAATGGTATTCTTCTAAATTCACTAACCTCGACCAGAGCATTTTAGATCAAATCATCAATAAGATCGACGTGAAGGAAGAAACCAGCCATTTGAGCTTTTCTTAGGCTCAAAACTATGGCTATTATTTGGATTTGTTTTGATTCTCAATAGGCCTGTTGCTTGAGGTTAAGTTAATGGAATTTCTTAATTTCCTTACAACTTAAACTTTAATTAACAGACTATGAACAGAAAATCTATTCTTTTTCTCATTGGATTTTTGCTGTTTGCTTTGGTAAGCTATGCCCAAAAAAACGTAAAGGGCAAAGTAACCGATAGCGAAGGAGGCACTCCAATTCCCGGGGTAAGCGTGCTGGTAAAAGGCACGGCCACCGGCGTAACTACCCAGCCCGATGGCGGCTTCGTGGTTAATGTACCCGCCGGGGGTACGACCTTGATTTTTAAATACCTCGGTTTCGAAACACAGGAAATTGTTATTGGCAACCGCACCGAAATTAATGTGGCAATGGTGGGCAGTGCCCAAACCCTCGAAGGTGTGGTTGTAACTGCCCTGGGCATTAAGCGCAGCGAAAAATCGGTAGGTTACGCCACGCAACAGGTAAAAGGCGATAACCTGACCATGACCAAGGAACAGAACGTAATTGGCTCGCTGGCCGGAAAGGTAGCCGGCGTGCAGGTGACGGGTTCGTCGGGCGCGAATATGGGCGGTACGCAAAAAATCAAGATCAGGAGCGTAAATTCTATTACCGGTGGCGGCCAGGCATTGATGGTGGTTGATGGTACGCCGATTGCCCAGAGCAATTTTGGCGGCGATGCCAACGGCGTTGATTATGGCAACGTTTCGCAAGACATCAATCCAGAGGATATCGACAATATCAGTATCCTCAAAGGCCCGGCCGCCGCGGCACTGTACGGAATCAGAGGCCAATACGGTGTGATTTTAATTACCACCAAAAAAGGAGCCAAGGGAGCCAAAAAGGTGAGTATCAGTGTTAATTCTGCTTTTACGGTTGATAAAGTCGCCAATTTTCTTCCCCTTCAAAATGTATACGGCGTAGGTAATAACCAAACCTTCCAAACGCTGTCGAACGGCCAGAAATATGTAAACGGAAACGACGAAAGCTGGGGACCAAAAATGGACGGCACACCGGTGCGCATGTTTTTTAGTTTCTATCCGCAAGATCCGGAATTTGGCCAGCTCACGCCTTTTGTGCCACAACCCAACAACATCAAGGACTTTTATGAAACCGGGCAGAACATCAACAATGGCATTTCGGTTACCGGTGGCAACGAAAACATGAATTATAGGCTGAGCTATAACAACGCCTATACCAACGGAGTAATTCCGAATACCTGGCTGAAGCGAAATAATTTGAGCCTGAGTTCGTCCCTCAATGTTACGGACAAATTTAGCGTAGGCGCCAATGTCAATTATGCCAACAACAAGGGCCAACGTCCTACACAAGGCTACCAGGGCTCGTTTACGGGGGCTACGCAATGGTTTCAGCGTAATATCGACATCAACAGGCTGCGCAACTACAAATATGCCGATGGTACCATTTTAAACTGGAACGTTAACCCGAATACAACTACAGGTATTATTACCAACAACAGGCCAAGCGATTGGAACAACCCATTTTTTGATGCTTATGAAGTATTGAACAACGACGACCGCGACCGTTTGTTCGGCGACGTTAATGCTTCGTATCAGGTTTTGCCAGAATTGAAACTGAGCGGTTTTGTGCGTTCGGATATGTATACGCAAAATATCACACACAAAGAGGCCTTGGGAGGCAGGTTGGTTGATGGTTATCAGGTAGGCAAATACCAGAATACCGAAAACAACTATGAGTTTTTGGCGCAGTACAACAAAAACATCGATGATTTTTCGATGAATGTAAATTTGGGTGCGAACTTGTATACCCTTAAATATTCGCAACAGTACCAAGCTACGGTAGGTGGCTTGTCGAGCCCGGGATTTTACTCGGCAGCGGCCTCTGTCGATCGTCCGGTAAGCACCTCGTTTATCAGACAGAAACAGGTAAGGAGTATATATGCCATGGGATCTTTTGGCTACAAAGACACTTATTTTATCGATGCCTCTATTCGTAACGATATTTCTTCGGCATTGCCCGACAACAACAATTCGTATTGGTACCCATCGGTATCTGGAAGTTTTGTATTTAGCGAATTGGCCAAATGGAAGCCATTGAGCTTTGGTAAGCTTAGGGCCAGCTATGCTATTGCAGGGTCAGACCTCAGTCCTTATCAAACTATCTTTACCTACAGTCCAGGAGCCAATTATCCTTCTACTTCAGGTTCGATCAATACGCTATTTGTACCCGATAAGCTTAAAAACCCTTTAATCAAGCCCTCTTTTGCCAATTCTTTTGAAGTGGGTTTAGACCTCAAGTTTTTCAGCAACCGCTTAGGCATGGAGTTTACTTATTACAACCAGGCCAACAAAAACCAGATTATCGACCTGTCTGTTTCTGGAGCTAGTGGTTTCGATCAAACCGTGGTTAATGCGGGCTTGATCAGGAACAAAGGTATTGAGCTTTCGTTGAACGGACGCCCGATACAATCGAAATTCTTTACCTGGGAAACCAGCATCAACCTGGCTCGAAACAAGAACAAAATTGAAGAGCTTTATCCAGGAATTAATGTATTACAGAATGATTTGGCTACTTATTCGAGCCAAACCATTTACCTCAATTCGACCGTGGGCAGGTCTTTTGGCAATTTGGTTGGGCCGGGTTATAAAATCGATCCGGGAACCGGAAAAGTGCTTTTGGGTACCGATAATATGCCTTTGTTTGATACGGCGAAGGATTTTGGTAGCGTAATCCCTGATTTTACCGGCGGTTTTCAGAATACCTTTAAGATCTGGAGGTTTGATTTGGGCGCCATGATCGATTTCCAAAAAGGCGGACAGTTTTTCAGCTGGTCTAAAATGCTTTCGGCCAAATCGGGCCAGGCTTTCGAAACGGCAGCGCTTAACGATAAAGGCTTTAACGTTCGCGATGCCATCGCTGCCGGAGGCGGCGTAAAAATAAATGGTATTTCGCAGGCAACCGGACAGGAAGTAACGGCTTATGTGGATGCCAGAACCTATTTCAGAACCAATTTGGGCACGCGTATTTACGACGAATGGATTTATAGCGCTTCTTACATCAAGCTGCGCGAAATAAGCGTAGGCTATAATTTCGAACCGCAACTGTTGGCCAAAACACCTTTTAAAACAGCTAAAATTTCTTTCATTGCACGTAATCCGGTTATGATTTGGCAAAAGGCGCCAAAAGGAGTTGATCCGTCCGAACTATCGTCGGGCAGCGCATCCATCAGCTGGATTGAAAAGGGAGAACTGCAAACCGTACGTTCTTTCGGTGTTAACCTTAACCTTACCTTCTAATTTTAAGTTTATGAAAAATAGCTATAAATCAATTTGCAGCGGCTTGTTAATGGCCTTGGCACTGAGCAGCTGCGAAAAATTTGATAAATCCATCAATACCGATCCCAATAGCCCAACCAAGGCATCGGGAACACAGCTGATTGCCAATGCAGAGCTTTACCTGCCCGGCCTCAGTTCGTCGCCTTACGGCGTACATTATCCGCAGTACCTTTCCAATACTTCGTTTACCGACAACAGTAGGTACGTAACGGTTAATTTTAATTTTTCTGGCCTATATACCGGTCCGCTGATGAATCTGGAAAATGTAATCAACAATACTACCTTAGATGCCAACGAAGGCCCTGTAGTGAACCAGATAGCGGTGGCCAAGATTTTAAAGGCCTATTTTTTCTGGCACATGACCGATAGGTGGGGCGATTTGCCTTATTCGGAAGCTTTAAAGGGAGATGCCAATTTCACGCCTAAATACGATAAGCAACAAATCATTTACAGCCGTATGTTTACCTTATTGGACGAAGCCAATGCCGCCATTGTAGCCGGAGGCAATATCAAAAACGATATCGTCTATGGTGGCGATGTTGGCAAATGGAAAAGATTGGGCAATACCATCCATGCCTTGATGGCGCTGCGCCTGAGCAAGGTAGACCCTGCAATGGGAGCCACAGAATTTAACAAGGCAGTAACCAATGGTATGATGACGGCCAATACCGATAACCTTGCTTATCCGCATTTGGCCGACCAGAATAACGAAAATTATTGGTACAACCAGTTTACACGCTTGGGCCGGAATTGGTACGCGGTAAGTAAACCGCTGGTAGATTATATGTTGGCTGTAAACGATCCGCGTTTGCCGGTATTTGCCAATAAAAACAGCGCCGGAAACTATGTAGGGCTTGATTATGGCTTGCCGGGCTCGGTAACCGTGGTTATTAACAACTATTCGTTGCTGGGCAGCAATTTGCGTTTACAGAATTCGCCGGTGACGTTGGTTAGCTATGCGCAGTCGCTGTTTGCCTTGGCAGAAGCGGCTAAAATTGGCTGGATTACCGGAAGCGATGTAACGGCCAAAGCCAATTACGATAAAGCCATCGAGTTTTCTATCCGCCAGTGGAACAACAACGATATCAGTGCCCTGCCTGCCTATATGGCCAATGCCGAGGTAGCTTATACACCAGCAGATGCCTTACGTAAAATAGGCAACCAGCGTTGGGTACATCTGTTTTTACATGGCTACGAAGGCTGGGCCGAATGGAGGAGAACCGGTTTTCCGAACTTTTTGGCACCAGCACCCAACAACAACGGCATACAGATCCCAAGGAGGGAAGGTTATCCAACACAAGAAAGATCGATCAATACAGCAAGTTATAATAATGCGGTAAGTGGCTTTCCTTATGGCGGTGCCGACGACCTGAATGCAAGGGTATGGTGGGATAAACCCTAACGAAGAATAAAGACCATAGACCATAGTCTATAAGTCTTATGCTAATTAAAAAAGCCGTTCTCGACCAAGAACGGCTTTTTTAGGATTGATATTTAATTACTTGAAATTCCCGAAGAAAAGATAAGCTAGTCCTATTGCAGTACAAACGCCAACCAAATCGGCCAACAACATGGCACCAACTGCGTAACGGGTATTTTTGATGCTCACCGAGCCAAAGTAAACCGCTATGACATAGAAAGTAGTGTCAGAAGCGCCCTGAAAAACGCCGGAAAGCTTGCTGGCAAAAGAATCGGCGCCATAGGCCGTCATGGTGTCTACCATCATGCCCCGGGCAGCACCACCACTCAAAGGCCTGATCAAAGCTGTAGGCAAGGCGTTTACAAAGCGGGTATCAGCACCCACCCAAACAAAAAATTGGGTAATACCATTCATAATTACATCAAATGTGCCACTGGTTCTCAGCATACTTACAGCAACCAATATGCCCACCAGGTAAGGAACGATTTTAATGGCAGTGTCAAAACCATTTTTGGCACCTTCGATGAAAGCATCGAAAATGTCGATTTTTTTATAAACACCACCAAGTACAATCAGCAAGAATATGAGCAAAATCATGCCATTGCTCAATATGCCCGAAAATGATTTGATGCCGGTCGAATCCAGCGAAGCTACGTACAATACCAATGCGGCAATGATAACCGACAAGCCTAATACCCAGGCAATAATGGCCGGTTGCAGCAAATTGATTTTCTGTTTAAAGGAAACAATGAGCATGGCAGCCATAGTGCCTATAAAGGTTACAATGAGGCAGGGAATGAAGATATCGGTTGGATCACTGGCATTTTGCGATGCCCGTATGGCGATAACGCTTACCGGAATTAGGTTTAAACCGGCGGCATGCAAACACAAAAACATGATTTGCGAATTGCTTGCCACATCTTTATTCGGGTTAAGTTCTTGCAGACTGGCCATGGCTTTTAGGCCGAAAGGTGTAGCGGCGTTGTCCAAGCCCAGCAAATTGGCCGAAAAATTCATGATCATGTGCCCCATAGAAGGATGGTCTTTCGGGATTTCTGGAAAAAGCTTCGAAAAGAATGGTGCCACAATCCTCGATAACAACCTGATGCCTCCCGCTTTCTCGGCAATGCTCATAAAGCCGATAAAAAGGGCAAGCACGCCAATCAGCTTTAAACAGAGCTCTACGGCAGTCCAACAAGTTGGAATGATGCCATCAACTTTGGTCAAGTTGGTCGGGTCGTCGGCTTTGCCGGTTACCATCCAGCTGAATATTTCGGTTTGTCCAAAAAAGAAACACTTGATGCAAGCCACCACAATGGCAACAATGATAAATCCCGACCAAATTCTGCTTAATGCCATTAATCTGTTTGTTTAGTTTGTTAAGGTTTAGCCATTTTGATAAACGGCGTGGTTAAATTTAGATACTTTACCGAAATATCTGAAATAAATACGCAAATCGCACAAAAGTGGTACAAATAACTAGGCTTGTTGAATTTTTCCATCAGTAAAAGCTAAGATCAAGGTCGAATTTTCGAACAATTGAAACGAAGCATTTTCGTATAAACGCACATCGCCCCGTAACTGTAGGTTAGGCTGGTTAAACACAGTATAGGCATCGCAGTAGCTTAAATCGCCTATGTCTTGGATGCTGTAGGTTTTCACAGTGCTTTGGCCATCACTTGCCGGGCATTCGTCGTAATTAATGCCTATGCTCACTTCAATTCCATCGAGTATCAGTGCATGGATGAGGATATGAAAAATCTGCTTGTTGTTTTTGGGGATGGCAAAATAGTTGTCGATCGCCTGTTTTTGATAATCGCCACTGGCTATGGCCGATAAACCGGCGAGGATGGCCCCGAAATAGAATTTCCGGATTTCCTGTTTTTCGAAATCGTCCTTATAACCTCCGGCTTCTATCAAAATGGTTGAGGTGCCCAGTTTTTGGAAGTTATCGCCAAAAGCACGGGGTTCAAACTCATCATCAAACAGGCCAATATGCCGAGGCACAATTTGATCCAGGTGTTTGTACATTTCGGCAATCACCAGCATGGCGTTTTTCCGGGTTTCGTCAATGCTCAGTTCTTGATCAAAAGCGGGTGCCAAAAAAGAGAGGGTTGCAGGCTTGAGGCTGCCGCTTACGCTCCACAGCGTGAGCTGATCGTGCAGGTTAAAGCCAAAATGGGGTTGGATTGTAGCCTGGCAGGTTTTCAGGATTTTGGCTTCGGCGGTAGCTTCTTTTAAAAAATCGCGGTTAATGTCTATCTGCTGCGCATTTCTTCTGGTAAAGGCTGCTGCGCCATCGGGATTAACCATGGGGATGATATGCAGTTGGCAATTTTCAGCAATCTGTTGTACAACAGGATTATCGCTTTGCAGGAAATTAAACAAATCGAACAAAGCCATGGTACCCGTAGCTTCGTCGCCGTGCATTTGGCTCCACAACATGACCTTAATCGGTCCGTACCCCCAAGTAACATGGTTAATGCTTAGGCCCTTCACCGAAAGGCCAATTTGCTTTTGCGCAAACTGCTGGGGCAGCTGTGTCAGCAAGCGGCTCACATCGCTGTGCTTGAAGAAGCGGTTTGACAACTCGTTTTCTTTAAACTGATCGAAATTTTGGAGGATTGGTGCTATCATGGTCGTTCAATCAAAATTACATAAAAAAGAGGCAATCCTTTTTAAAGATTGCCTCTTTTGGTTCATTAGTTCATTGGTTCATTGGTGATGAACTCATGTTAGCCGAAAACCGAACTAAGGTTTTTCGTCGGTTAGCTCAAAGCCCCAGGTTTTTCCTTTTTCTGTAGCAGGAATGCCGCTTACCATCCATACCGGTGCTTTTGCACCTTTTAAATAGTAATCAAAAAATTGCTGCTCACGAATTTGGATATCTTTTCTGTTTTGGCGTTGTACCAAGTTGTGGGCTTCGTTGTTGTAGTTTAACAACCAGGCTGGTTTGCCCAAACGCTTAAGTCCGGTAAACATTTCAATGCCTTGGTACCATGGCACGGCGCCATCGGCATCGTTAGACATGATGACCACCGGTGTAGTTACTTTTGGCAAATTGAACAACGGAGAGTTCTCGATGTACAATTCTGGTTTTTCCCAAAGTGTAGCACCGATACGGCTTTGCGTTTTTTCGTATTGGAACTGTCTGTTCATGCCGCTTTCCCAACGGATGCCACCATAGGCAGAAGTCATGTTTACTACTGGTGCACCAGCCCAAGCCGCGGCATACATGTTGGTAGCTGTAATGAGATGGGCAACTTGGTAACCGCCCCAGCTTTGACCCTGAATACCGATTTTGCTGCCGTCAACCCATGCATTTTTCTTTAGGCTCTCCACGCCAGAGTTGATGAACTCTTCGGCCGATTTGCCCGGGTGCCCCGTCTCGTAGCTGATGTCTGGTGCGAAAACCAAGTAGCCATTGCTTACAAAGAAAGGAATGTTTAAGCGCGATGGGGTAGGCGAAGGTGCATTGTAGGTATATAATCCGTCAGAAAGTTTTTCGTAGAAATAAACGATCATCGGATATTTTTTATTCGGATCGAAGTTTTCTGGCTTATACAGAATGCCTTCAGATTTATAGCCTTTTGGCGTAGTCCATTTAACCAGTTCGGCAGTTCCCCAGTTGTAGTTGGCCTGTTGCGGGTTGGTGTTGCTTAACTTGGTTGCGGTTTTAAGCTGGTCTTTAGAAATGTAAACATCAGGAGAGTTTACGTAGCTGCCTTTGTCGAAAATATAGACCTCGGCATCTTTGGCTTTAACCAGGTTTGAGTATTTGGCTGGTGCCATCACCACCAACTCTGGTGCCTTCTCGTTGTTGATGGCTTTGCGGTAAAAACCATTTTCTTTAGTGGTATTGTTAAAGGCATCTAACCACAGCACATCTTTTTTGGTAAAGAATCGGGCTTCTGGATCAACCCTTTCGGCACGGAAAGTAATGTTGTTTTGGCGACCAAAACCATTGGTAATGTTTTTAGGCGCTGTTTTTCCGTCTGGAGAAAACGCCCATATATCATAGCGATCGTATAAATACACCAATTTGTCTTCTTCCAGCCATCCGGCCGAGCCATAGCTGTTTGGCAAATCTGGAACATCGTTATCTTCATCGTAGAATTTAACGGTCATACCGGCGTTGAGTGCCACGGTTTTGCCTGTTGCAATTTGGTAGCTGTTCCAAAGCGCTGTTTTCTTATCGAAATAAAGGATATAATTGCCGCCTGGCGAAGGAGCAGCAATGCCGTTAAGGCCTTCCAGGATTTTTTTGCGCGCACCTGTTTTGGTATCAACCAGGTAATAATCGCGTTGCGAACCGCCGGTCCATTGCGAGGCAATGCGGTTGCCATAATCTGTAGAAGCCAATACAAAATTGGCATCGCCTTCTTTAACCAAGCTGGCATCTGGTAATTTAACGTCGGTTAAGGGCACAATCTTGGCATCAGCGCTATAGATATCGATTACGGTCAGGTAGTTTTTCTTGAGGTCTCTATCCAGGTTTTTCAACTGCATAGGTTGCAAATAATCGTCTTTGTAGCCCCAGATATCGAGCTTCGCGTTTTCGAAATCTACCAAGGTGGTATCTTTTGGTTTTTTGATTGGTGCAATGCCGAAGAACAATTTATTGCCGTCTTTGCTGAAGTTTAATCGGCTGTCGCCACTTACGGCAAATTTAGCTGGCATGCCTGGCATGTCTTCGTCAACCAAAATCTGTGCGGTATCTAAAGTAAGCGAGTTGTAATACACATTGAAATCCTTGATTTCGGCTTTTTCTGGACTAGTTTCGCCTAAAAATGCCAAGTGCTCACTGTCATCGTCGAAAGTAAAGCCTTTAAAGTTGCCTTTGCCTTTAACCAAGGTTTTCAGAATGCCTTTTTCGGTATTCAACAAAAACACGCCCTGAGGTGCATTTTTTTCTTTTTTGGAGCCGGTACAGGCAAAAACCAATAGTTTGCCGTCTTTGCTAAAGCTGAAGTCGCTTACAAACTTGTACACGCGCTCTTGTCCAGTGGACAGGTTTTTGACAATCAGGTCGGTACCTTCTTTGGCCGCGCCTCCGGCAGGCTCGTCGTCAGCAAAAAAGTAGTCCTGGTCATTTTTATTTGGTTCGCCTCCCTGTGTGGCAGGTTTGGCTTTTTTGCTGGTGTCGGGTGCTTTTTCTAGGCTATAAGCCAACAATGGAGCACCATTTTCAGGAAACTTGAACGATTTAACGCGAGGGATTTTGGTTACGGCCAAGGTAGTGAGGTTGGCTATGCCCAAAGTATCTTTGGTCATTTCGTCTGGTTTTTTCTTTTTGATCTTTGCCATTCTGGTATCCTTGAAAAAAGGTTTGATGGCAAAAGCAGCAAACTTAGAATCGGCACTAAACTGCGCAAAGCTTGCCCTTGGCACTTTTATTTTTTGTGCAGTTACGGTTTCCTGTAGGTAGAGGTTGGCGTCGCCTTCTTGTTGGTTAACGCTATAGGCAGCCCACAGCCCATTTTTTGTCAGCTGTTTGGCACCTATGTTTTCCCAAGTGTCGTAAACCGAATGGTCTAATGGTCTTTTTTGGGCGTAAGCCACGCTGGCAAACAATAAAAAAAGTAAGGTTAGTTTTTTTTGCATAATTTAAATCAGTTATAGGGTGTTTGGCCTTATCGAAACTTAAAAATTGTAAAATTTATGCACATTATTGAATCTGTACGTCAAATTTTACAAAAAATCATACACCTGCCGAATTTCGCCTTTTGCTTTTGGCAGTTTGAAGACAGGTAGCCTTTGACCGATCGTTGTTTTTAACTTGAGGTTGATGGCCCAGTACAAAAAAAAAGCATCCCGGAGGATGCTTTTTTTTAAATATAATGAAGCTTATTTTTTGTTTTTTTGTTGAGCCTGCGCTTGTTGCTGTGCTCTCATGTATTCGTCTAAACGAGCTTGGAACTTAGATTTTTTCTTCTCGGCTTGAGGCTTTGTTTTGTTTTCCTGCAAAATAGCATGGATTTTTTCGTCGTTAACCATTCTTCTGATCAAGAATTGTTGCAAGAAGGTTAACATGTTAGCCAAGAAATAATAATAGTTCAAACCTGATGGGTAGCTGTTCAACACGCCCAAGAAAATAATCGGCATAATGTAGCCAATGTATTTCATCTGACCGGTTGCACCCGAAATCTGGTTGTTGAAGTAGGTATAGATCAGTGTCGAAATCGTCATCAAGATACACATCAAGCTCAAGTGGTCGCCAATGAATGGCACGTTAAAGCCGAATTTGATGAAATCGTCGTACGTAGAAAGATCCTTCATCCATAAAAAGCTTTCGCCCCTCAATTCGAACAGGTTCGGGAAGAAGAAGAAGAAAGCCATTACAAAAGGCAACTGCAGCAACATTGGCAAACAACCACCCAACGGATTTACGCCTACCTTTTTGTACAGCTTCAGGTATTCCTGTTGCAATAGGGTAGGATTGTCTTCGCCTACTTTGGCTTTGATTTCGTCCATTTCTGGTTTCAAAATCCTCATTTTAGCCATCGAGATATACGATTTGTAGGTTAATGGCGACATGGCCAGCTTAAGCAGGATAGTCAGTACCAAAATAATCAGTCCGTAGCCCCAGCCAAAACTTTCCAGCAAGTTGAAAACCGGCAATACAATAAACCTGTTGATGTATTTTAATGGCCAGTAGCCCATGTCAACTTGTTTTTCCAATTCGTGGCCTTGTTCTTTTAGGGTAGAGAACTTGTTGTCGCCGAAATAGAAAGTCATCGGATAGCTCTGGGTGGCCAATTGACTAAAAGGCAATTGCATATTGGCGCCGTACCATTTTATTTTTCCTGGCTCGGTACTTACTTTCACCTCTAGGTTTCCTTTTTCGAAGGCTGTTTGTGGAATAAGTACAGCCGAGAAGAAGTGCTCCTTGAATGAAAACCACTCGATTTTGCCTTCTTTCAGCTCAAGCTTCTCGTCTTTGTGCAAACTCAGGTGGTCGGGCGTTTTTTCTACATACTTGAAATAAGGGCCAGAATGCTCTTGTTCTTTTTTGGCAGATTTTTCCTGCTCCAGTAAAGTAGCTTCCCAGTTCAGGCTGATGTTGTTGCCTTGAACTACCTGGTTTAAGCCGTTGAGGTTGATGTTGAAGTCTACATTGTTGCCTTTTGGCTTTAAGCTATAGCTGAACTCGATGTATTTGTCGCCACTATAGTTGGCACGCATGGTGATGTTGCCTGCGTTTTGTGTAGCGGTAAAATATAAATTGTTGGTGTTTACGATTTTGCCATCAATGTTGAGGTTAAGGCCGAATTTGTTGTCGTTGCCATCAAATAGGATCAGTGGCTTGCCACCATAAGTATGTTCGCCTTTAATTTCTACCGACTGGATTTTACCACCCAAGTTGGTCAATGTCAATTTCAAGTTTTCGTTTTCCAATACCGAAGTTTGGGCAGTGCCACTGATGTTGGCGCCAAACGGGCCTTTAAGCGCGGCCGAATCTGGTTTTGCAGGACTTGTTTCGACTTTATTTTGGGCAGCAGCCTTAGCGCCAACTTTCTTGAGCGAGTCTGCTGTTATTTTTTCTCTTTCCTTCTTGATTTCGGCCTCACTAGGCTTCATGAAAAAAACAGCTGCTCCCAAAATTACCATGATCAGGAACAGACCTGTAAATGTATTTCTATCCATTATGTTGTTTTAAACGTATTAATTTGCTTTTTTCTTGGCATGCTCCATTGCAGCGGCGACAAATTTAACAAAAAGTGGGTGAGGATTTGCAACTGTTGACTTTAATTCTGGATGAAACTGTCCACCGATAAAGAAAGGATGGTTTTTAAGTTCGATAATTTCTACCAAATTGCTGTCTGGATTGATGCCAGAAGCTACCATTCCGGCATCTTCATATTGGTTCAGGTAAGCATTGTTAAATTCGTAACGATGTCTGTGTCTTTCGGTAATGTGCTGCTTGCCATAGGCGTTGTAGGCCTTGGTGCCTTTTTTGATATCGCATGGATAGGCGCCCAAACGCATGGTGCCACCTTTGGTGGTGATGTTTTTTTGGTCTTCCATCATGTTGATGACCGGATGTTTGGTGTTTTCGTCGATTTCGGTGGTGTTGGCGTTTTCTAGGCCCAATACATGTCGACCGTACTCGATAACGGCACATTGCATGCCCAAGCAGATACCAAAGAAAGGAATTTCGTTTTCGCGAACGTATTTAATGGCTTCTATTTTGCCTTCAATACCGCGGCTGCCAAATCCAGGAGCTACCAATACACCTTGCAAGTGGCCCAGTTTTTCTTTTACATTTTCTGGATAGATACTTTCAGAAGGAATAAATTCTACACGCACCTTGCACTCGTTTTTGGCGCCGGCATGAATAAAGGCCTCGCTGATTGATTTGTAGGCATCAGGTAGTTCTACGTATTTACCTACCAGTCCAATCCTTACCTCGGCAGTAGGATTTTTTAAGCGGCCTAGGAAATCTTTCCAGCTTTCCATGTCGGGCTCGTGCTTTTGAGGCAGCTTTAATTTGGTCAATACCGTTTTGTCCAGTTGTTCTTTCATCATCAACAGAGGCACGCTGTAAATAGAGGATGCATCTATCGATTCGATGACGGCATTGATGTTAACGTTACAGAAAAGAGCGATTTTTTTTCTGATATCGGCGCTGATGTGGTGTTCGGTACGGCAAACCAGGATATCCGGCTGAATTCCGTATTCCAATAAGGCCTTAACCGAGTGTTGTGTAGGCTTGGTTTTAAGCTCGCCGGCAGCTGCCAGGAACGGAATCAAGGTGAGGTGGATAACGATGGCGTTTGAAGAGCCTTCTTCCCATTTAAACTGGCGTACAGCCTCGATAAACGGCAAGGATTCGATGTCGCCTACGGTACCGCCAAGTTCGGTAATCACAATGTCGTAATTGCCGCTTTCGCCCAATATGCGCATGTTGCGTTTAATCTCGTCGGTAATGTGGGGCACTACCTGTACGGTTTTGCCCAAATAATCACCCTGACGTTCTTTGTTGATCACATTTTGGTAAATGCGCCCAGTGGTGATGTTGTTGGCTTGTGAGGTAGGCGTATTGAGGAAACGCTCATAATGGCCTAAGTCTAAGTCTGTTTCCGCACCATCTTCGGTTACATAACACTCGCCGTGCTCATAAGGGTTCAATGTACCCGGATCGATGTTGATGTAAGGGTCGAATTTTTGGATGGTTACCCGGTAACCTCTGGCTTGTAAAAGTTTGGCCAATGAAGCGGAGATGATGCCCTTACCTAATGAGGAAGTAACACCGCCCGTAACAAAAATATACTTAGTCATGTTTGAGAATTTGTGAAATTAATAGGGCTTTATGGCCTTTTTAATTGTTTTTGTACGGGATACAAAGGTACATAAAATTCTGATTTCGGAGCGCAAATATTGTAAATAAATTATTTGCTTGTAAGTCAGGTGCTCGCAAATAATTCGTGATTGCTTAGCGTCTGAATGTTGAAACGCTAAATTGTTTACCATGGATTGAAAATTCATAGCTAGTAAAATCGGGATGACACATCCCGACCAGCGACGAACGTTAATAGCCTACTGTTTATGTCAATTCAATCCTAACAACTGGACCATCGACCATAGACTATCAACTAGGGGCCATCGACCATGGACTAATTATTTATCAGCTACAAGATCAATCCATAAATCTCCTTTTTGATTTCTTCTATCTTGCGCGGATTTTTCTTGTCGTCGTAGCGGGTATAAAGGTCTACCAGTTTCTTGAAGTCTTTTTCGTTATCCGCTTTTTTGCCTTTGCTGGGCTCAGTAATGCTCATCACGGGTACATTTACGGCTTCTACCTTGGTGGCAAACCAGGTGGTATTGTAACGTGGAATAGCTAACCCCAAAATCATGCCCGGCAAACCGGTAAATCCTTCTGGACCGCCTTTGAACAAAATATCGTCGGTATAAAAAGCCACCACATACACGGTATCGTTAATGACGCCGATGGCTTTGCGGCAATCGTAACCAGCTATTTTGCGTACATCGTGCATAATTTTCCAATTCACATGGGGTACAGTGTCTGTCTCTTATACACATCTGACGCTGCCGACGAACCACGACATGTGGGGGGGGAGGGGGGGGGGGGGGGGGGGGTGAGGGGGGGGGGGGGGGGGGGGGGGGGGGGGGGGGGGGGGGGGGGGGGGGGGGGGGGGGGGGGGGGGGGG
>NZ_JAELUC010000079.1 GCF_016429155.1 Pedobacter sp. ASV12
CCCCCCCCCCCCCCCCCCCCCCCCCCCCCCCCCCCCCCCCCCCCCCCCCCCCCCCCCCCCCCCCCCCCCCCCCCCCCCCCCCCCCCCACCCCCCCCCCCCCCCCCCCCCCCCCCCCCCCCCCCCCCCCCCCCCCCCCCCCCCCCCCAAAACAAAATTTTTTTGTCGTGGTTCGTCGGCAGCGTCAGATGTGTATAAGAGACAGAGGTATTGCTTTTCGAGCAGGCCCAAAGAAATCTTGATTTGTCCCGCAGAAGTCCTGATCAAGCATTCGTTATCTTGAATAGAATTAGATAGATACCTACCAATTTTCTTATTAACTTCCGCAAATCTAAATACCAATTCGTGAAATATAAATACAGGGTAATTCATGGTATAAAGCTACGGAGCACTTCTTAAAAGGGCAAATTATGATATTGTTAACAATGCTTAACATTAATTTAATATCCGCTTAACATTATCGAAACCCTGGGGCCGATAAATTTCAAACCGCATCTTACTAATGGTTGCTTTATTGCTATATTGGCTACCGGATAACCCTAAAAAACAAATGAAAAAATTCTTGATTATCGCCTTTTTAAGCTTGGCTGGTCCAACTTGTTTTGCTCAAGGCACAAGCACCACAACACCCTACAAAACAGAACTGCAGAAATTATTGACGCTTTCCGGCTCCGAAGCCAGCTTTAAGGTAGCCATCGACCAGATGATTGGCACACTCAAGCAACAGCAATCTGATATCCCAGCTGAGTTTTGGACCGAAATGGAAACCGAACTGAAAAAGACTTCGATGACCGAACTTTTAGACCTCTTACTGCCTGTTTACCAAAAGCACCTCAGCATTGACGATTTGAAGCAAATTACAGCTTTCTACGAATCGCCGGCAGGCAAAAAATTCGCAGAAAAAACACCGCTCATCCTCAATGGCTCGATGGAAGCCGGCAAAGAATGGGGCATGAAAATTGGACAGCGCGTAGTGGATAAAATCAAAGAAAAGTACAACTGATTTAATTGATGGAAGTATTTTTAAGAAAGCTAAGCTATTTTAATCTTGCCCTGTGCCTGGCTTATTTGGCATTGGCCAAACTCAAAGGCGATTGGCTTGGCTTTTTGTTGCTTTTGTTTCCGCTTGTTTTTAACTGGCGCGTCTTGCAGAACCTCAAAATCAGGCAGTTCAAATTGGGTTTTTGGCACGATTTAACAGCCATCCTAACCTCGGTTTATGCCGTTTTTTCAATAGTTGGTATCCTGCAAACCTTTGTGGCCCTCGGGCAACAAAAAACCATGTGGATGCTCCTAACTGGCGAAATTGTGCTTTCGCTAACCTTGCTTGTCCACTTGGCACTTGCCTTAAAGCTCGACAAACCCCATAGGCCGGCCAAAAATTAATCATTTCCCTTTTGCAGATTTCTTTCTTAAATTGAAGTCCTAAAACAGCTATACCATGAGCGACAAAAAAGCACTATTCATTGAAAAAATCAAAGCCTCTTATGCCCCAAGCGGTGCATCCATTTACCTGGGCGCCGGAATTTTAGACGGCGAAGTACTGGCCGAAGCCGAAGTTAACCTGCCCTTGCGGATGATGAACCGCCACGGTCTGATTGCCGGTGCAACCGGAACGGGAAAAACCAGGACCTTGCAACTGCTGGCCGAGCAGCTTTCTGATGCAGGTGTGCCTGTTTTTATGCTCGATGTAAAAGGCGATTTATCAGGATTATACCAAGCCGGAACCAGCAACCCGAAAATAGAAGAAAGGGCACAACAGCTCAACAAAGCCTTTACGCCAAGCGGATTTCCGATAGAGCTTTACTCGCTAAGCGGCAAATTGGGCGCACAAATGCGGGCCACGGTAAGCGAATTTGGTCCAGTGCTGCTCTCCAAGATACTCGAACTCAACGAAACGCAAACGGGCGTGCTCTCGGTTATTTTTAAATATGCCGACGACAACAAAATGCCTGTGGTTGACCTGAACGACCTGAAGAAATTATTGGGCTATTTGGCCGAAGGCCCGGGCGCAACCGAAATCAAAAGCAGCTACGGCTCTATTTCTACGGCTACCTCGAGTACCATTTTAAGAAAGATAGTTGCCATAGAGCAACAAGGTTTGGGCGGGATGTTCGGCGAAACCTCTTACGATATCGAAGATCTTTTTAGCAGGGTCGACGGCAAGGGCGTCATCAGCCTGCTCAACATTTCCGATGTGCAAAACCAGCCGGTACTCTATTCTACTTTCCTGCTCAGCTTATTGGCCGAAATCTATCAGGCCATGCCCGAAGCAGGCGATTTGGATAAGCCTAAACTGGTTTTCTTTTTCGACGAGGCGCATTTGCTGTTTAACGACGCACCGAAAGCATTTTTAGACCAGGTCAATACCATCATCAGGCTCATCCGTTCTAAGGGAATTGGCGTATTCTTTTGTACGCAATCGCCCATGGATGTCCCAGAAAGCGTATTGGCACAGCTGGGCAATCGGGTACAGCATGCACTCAGGGCCTTTACGCCAAACGATGTGGATGCGTTGAAGAAAACCGTAAACACCTATCCCAAATCAGATTTTTACGAAATAGACAAAGTTTTAACCTCTCTAGGAACTGGTCAGGCCCTGATTACCGTACTGAACGAAAAAGGAATCCCAACAGAAGTGGCAGCAACCATGCTTACCCCGCCACGGGCCGTTATGGGTCCGATGGCAGCCATCGATTGCGAAAAACTGATGCAGGCCAGCCCCTTGTTTACCAAATACCAGCAAAGCGTCGACCCGATAAGTGCTTTCGAAATGCTGACCGATCGCATCAACCTCAAACTGGCCGAAGAAAACGAAGCCAAGGCGACGGCCGAGGAACAAAAAAGGCAGGAAGAAGCCAGCAAGCCTAAGCCCGGCGAAAAAAGCATTGTTGAACAGGTAATGGGCGCTACCATTACGCGCCAAATCGGGAAGGAAATTGTACGTGGCCTTTTTGGCATGCTTACAGGCAAAAAACCAAGATCAAGAAGTGGTGGTATTTTTGGCTTATAAAACTTACCTTTGGGGCTCATCTACTTACCTAAATTTTATTATTGATTTTTAATGAAACCAACCTTACTTATACTGGCTGCCGGAATGGCTAGCCGCTACGGAAGCATGAAACAAATTGATGGTTTTGGACCAAATGGCGAAACCATTATCGATTATTCAATTTATGATGCCATTAAAGCCGGATTTGGCAAAGTGGTGTTTATCATCAAAGAAGAATTCTTGGACAATTTTAAGGCTATTTTCGAACCTAAGCTCCAAGGTAAAATCGAAACCGAATATGTTTTCCAGAACTTCGATTTGAAACAGTTTGGCATAGCCGAAGAAATTTACAGGGAAAAACCTTGGGGCACTGCACATGCCATGCTTTCGGGCCGCAAAGTAATCAAAGAACCTTTCTGCATTATCAATGCCGACGATTTTTATGGTTATGACGCCTTTAAGAAAATGGTTGACTTCTTGACCAACGAGGTTACCGACAGCCAATATGCCATTGTAGGCTATCAGATTGGCAAAACCCTGTCCGACTTTGGTTCGGTTTCGCGTGGCGTTTGCCAGGTAGATGATGCCGGCAATATTACCGAAATCAACGAACGCACCAAAATCTATAAAAAAGACGATGCCATCGTTTACGAAGAAGACGACAAAGAATATCCATTGGCCTTCGAAACACCAGTGTCTATGAACTTTTGGGGCTTTACGCCAGCCGTATTCAAGGTAACCGAAGAGCAGTTTGTTAAGTTTGCCGAGGCGAATAAAGACAAGCCTAAAGCCGAATTCTTTATCCCGCTAATTGGTGAATACCTGGTGAAAAACAACATTGCCAATTTCAGGAACATCCCAACAGCCAACCAATGGTTTGGGGTTACTTATAAAGAAGACAAGCCCATTGTACAAGCCAGTATCGACCAGCTGATCAAAGATGGCGCGTATCCTGCAAATTTATGGAGCTAATTCTTGATGAAGCGATTTTAAAGGCTTACGGTTTTAGCAAAAACACCGTAACGTTACAACAAATAGGTTCGGGGCTCATTAACCGAACCTATTTGCTTTTGGCGCCAAACCAGCAAAAATATATCCTCCAAAACATCAATGTCCGGGTATTTCACAATCCTTCGGCAATTGCACGCAACGTTAGCACCATAGCCAACTACCTAAAGACAAATTATCCAGGTTATTTATTTCCGGCCCCTATGCTCACCATCAACGGTAGTTTAATGGCAACCCACCACGGCGAATATTGGCGCCTGCTGCCCTTTGTAAGCGATAGCGTTGCCTTTGATACCTTAAACGAGCCCAGGCAGGCCTACGAGGCGGCCCAACAATTCGGCAAATTGAGCTTCTTGCTCAACGGTTTCGATACGGCCCAGCTAAGCCCAACCATTCCCGGTTTCCATAACCTGACCCTAAGGTATGAGCAGTTTACCTTTGCCTTAAGCCAATGTAGTGAGCCATTAAAAAAAGAAGCCGAACAAGCCATTGCCATGGCTTTGCAATACCATTTCATTTTAGCTTATTACCACTCTTACGAGCACCGCCATGATTTTCCAGACCGTGTGATCCATCACGATACCAAAATCAGTAATGTGCTGTTAAACGAAACAAGCTACGAAGGCGTTTGTGTAATCGATCTCGACACGCTGATGCCTGGAAAATTTATTTCAGACCTCGGCGACATGCTACGGTCTTATACCTGTGCCTTCTCCGAAAACGAAACTAATTTGGAGCTCATCAAAATCCGTCTGCCTTATTTTAAAGCAACCATACAGGGCTATCTTTCGGCCATGGGAACTATCCTTACCCCTACCGAAAAGGAACTGATTTTATTTTCGGGAAAATATATGGTGTACATGCAGGCGCTCCGCTTTTTAACCGACTACCTCAACGGCAGCATTTATTATCCGGTAGCTTATCCCAATCAAAATTTGGATAGGGCCCAAAACCAGTTCAAGCTTTTGAAAGAATTCTTCGCCAACGAAAAGGTATTACAGGATATCATTGAAGACTGTTTACCGTAACCCATATTTCAAGTTCTAATTAATCCTTACTCAGATGTCTCAGCTTCACAACGAAATTAAAAAAGAATTCCAGATCGAAAGGATGATTCTTTTTACCGATGCCGTATTTGCCATTGCCATTACTTTGCTCGTTATCGAAATCAAGCCTCCACATATTCCGCATGGCGCTACGCCAAGCCAAATGGCAGACCAGCTGCTTAGCCTCAGCCCCTTGTTTATCGGCTTCATTATCAGTTTCTTTGTAATCGCTATCTATTGGCGTTCGCACCACCGCCTATTTTCATTCATTAAGGATTACGATGACAAGTTAATCTGGCTCAATTTCCTTTTCCTATTCACTATTATTTTGATGCCCTTTAGCTCGGCCTATTATAGTGAGCATACCGCCTACGCGTTGCCCTATTATTTTTATTGTGCCAATGTGGCCGCAACAGGCCTTTTAAACTATGCCTTATTGGCTTATATAATCAAGCATCGCGGCCGAATTTCGGAGGGTTTTGACGACGTGAGAGCCAGGCAATTGGCCCGTTGGCGCACCTTGGTTGTTCCTGGCATCTTTTTGTTGGGCGTTATGATGGACATCTGCCTGCCTAGCACCAATCAAATCAATATGCTGAGCAGATTTAGTCCTATGCTAATCTGGCCAGCCATCATGATCCTGAACAAATATTTCGGCAAAAAGAAGGAACTCGAATTCACAACGACCCGTCAAAAGCCAAAACAAAAAACCTCAAAGCATTAACATAAAAAAGGCCCCGAAAAATTTCGGGGCCTTTTTTATTGATGATTTTGTATTTCCAACTAAAGCTTATTTCTTTTCGTCGTCTTTTACTTCTTCAAAGTCAACATCGGTTACGGTATCGCCACCTTGTTGGGCATCAGCTTGTGGCGCTTCGCCTTGAGGTTGGCCTTCCTGACCTGCTTTGTACATTTCTTCAGATGCAGCGTTCCATGCATTTTGCAATTCGGTTTGTGCAGCATCGATAGCAGCAAAATTACGCGAAGCATGTGCCTCTTTCAATTTTTTCAAGCCTTCTTCAATTGGAGCTTTTTTATCGGCTGATAATTTTTCGCCAAACTCTTTCAATTGTTTCTCGGTTGAGAAGATCAAAGCATCAGCGCTGTTGATTTTATCAGCTTCTTCTTTTGCTTTGGCATCAGCTTCGGCATTAGCTTCGGCTTCTTGCTTCATTTTTTGAATTTCGGCATCAGTTAAACCTGATGAAGCTTCGATGCGGATTTTTTGCTCTTTGCCAGTGGCTTTATCTTTAGCACTTACATGCAAGATACCGTTGGCATCGATATCAAAAGCAACTTCTACCTGAGGCACGCCACGTGGTGCTGGCGGAATTCCATCCAAGATGAAACGGCCAATAGTGCGGTTTTGAGCAGCCATTGGGCGCTCGCCTTGCAAAATGTGGATCTCTACCGATGGTTGATTATCAGCGGCTGTAGAAAAGGTTTCTGATTTCTTAGAAGGAATGGTTGTATTCGCCTCAATCAATTTGGTCATTACGCCACCCATGGTTTCGATACCTAACGAAAGCGGAGTTACATCAAGCAATAATACATCTTTAACCTCACCGGTTAATACACCACCTTGAATAGCTGCACCGATGGCCACTACTTCGTCAGGGTTTACACCTTTGCTTGGCTCTTTGCCGAAGAAGGCTTTAACCGCATCCTGAATAGCAGGAATACGGGTTGAACCACCTACCAAGATAATCTCGTCGATATCGCTCACGCTCAAACCAGCATTTTTCAAAGCCGATTTACAAGGATCGATCGTACGTTTGATCAAATCGCTAGCCAATTGCTCAAATTTTGCACGGCTTAAGGTTCTAACCAAGTGTTTAGGACCGCTGGCATCGGCAGTGATGTACGGCAGGTTGATTTCGGTTGAAGTGGTGCTAGAAAGCTCGATTTTAGCTTTCTCGGCAGCTTCTTTTAAACGTTGCAAAGCCATTGGATCTTTGTGCAAGTCCATGCCGTTTTCGTTTTTGAACTCGTCGGCCAACCACTCGATAATCACGTGGTCAAAGTCGTCACCGCCCAAGTGCGTATCGCCATCGGTTGATTTTACTTCGAAAACGCCATCGCCCAATTCCAATACAGACACGTCGTGCGTACCACCTCCACAGTCAAACACCACAATTTTCATGTCTTTGTGCGCTTTGTCTAAGCCATAGGCCAAAGCAGCTGCAGTAGGCTCGTTAATGATACGTTTTACAGAAAGACCGGCAATTTCGCCAGCTTCTTTAGTAGCCTGACGTTGTGCATCGTTAAAGTAAGCCGGAACGGTAATTACAGCTTCGGTTACTTCTTGGCCCAAGAAATCTTCTGCAGTTTTTTTCATTTTTTGCAAAATCATAGCAGAAATCTCTTGTGGAGTATATTTGCGGTCGTCAATTTCTACACGTGGCGTATTGTTGTCGCCTTTAACCACTTTATAAGGCACCCTGGCAATTTCCTTTGCCACTTCAGCATAGCTGCTGCCCATAAAGCGCTTAATCGAATAAATTGTTTTGGTTGGGTTTGTTATTGCCTGACGTTTTGCAGGCTCGCCCACCTTACGCTCGCCGTTCTCTGCAAAAGCAACAATAGATGGCGTAGTACGTTTGCCCTCGCTGTTTGCTATAACTACAGGTTCGTTACCCTCCATTACAGCAACGCAAGAGTTTGTTGTTCCTAAGTCTATACCAATTATTTTTCCCATTTTATTATATATTTCTTAAAGTTTTAATGTTTTATATACCCTAATAACAAGCAATGTGCCAATTAGGTTTTGGCAGAAATAGCGCCTAAAACCCTGCTAAAATGTAAAAAAACGGCCATTCTTTTGCTGACAGCTTGGCAGGAATAGAGGTTGAGGACAGAATGATGAGGGATGAGGGATGAAGATTGAAGGCAAAAGGCAAGGTAGCCCCAGCTAGAAAACAAAATCTGTCCATCTGCGACTAACTATTCCATGGAAGGTGTCGCAAATTGCGACACCTTAATGCTAGTTAAGTGCCAAAAGTCTTTCCAAATGGTGATAGCCAATGCCAAAATAGGCTTTGGTATCTTTGATCTTTTGGAGTATTACGGCTTTGCGTTCGTTCTCTGTCTTGGTCTTTGGGCTCTCTGCTCTCTTAACACCAACTACCAGTACATTCTTAGGCGTATGTGCATCAGAAATAAATTCAAGCACTTTGGTTTTATAGCCAAAATACTCTAAAATCAATGCCCTGATACCATCGGTTACCATTTCGGCCTGTCGTTCTAAAAAAATGCCATATTGGGTTAAAAAAGAAACGTTATTCTGTACCTTGTTTCTTTCTATCTCCCGTCTGATCTGCTTATGGCAACAAGGCGCCACCACAATCAGTTCGGCATTGGCTTTTATGCCTTTAAAAATCGCATCGTCGGTAGCGGTATCGCAAGCGTGCAAGGCAATCAGCAAATTGAGCTGATCTGCGTGATAATCCTCTATGGTTCCTTGCACAAACTGGAGCTTTTCAAAGCCCGTCTGTTGGGCTATAGTGTTGCTGAGCGCCACCAGGTCCTCCCTATATTCTACGCCCACTACATTGGCCTGAAGCTGTAGTTGCGTGTGCAAGTAATCGTATAAGGCAAAGGTAAGGTAGCCTTTTCCGGCGCCCATATCCACTACGTTTTTGATGGTGCCTTTGGGCAGTTCCTTAATCAGCGAGCTTAATATCTCAATGTATTGGTTAATCTGCTTGTACTTGTCTTGCGCATTTTTGTACACCTTGCCTTCGGCATCGGTAATCTTAAGATCGTGCAAATAAGAGCCATTGGAATTAATCAGACGTTTCTTTTCTTTATTGTGCGCTTGGCTGGTCTCCAACTTTACCTCCAGCGCCTTCTCGCGGATATCAACCGTATTTTTTCGATGCTCCAAAATATACTCGTGCTGTACGGTAAAAAGCGTAGCTATTTTAAAATCGTGCTCAATTAAGGCAACGATAAGCGAAATACCTTCGGCCAGCGAATGGTTCTTAAAGATATCCCTGGTTTTATAGCGGTAGTTAAAAGAGAGCATCGGCTGTCTTTTAATGAGCACCTGCTTCACATAGATGTTCCTCAGCGCTTCTTCCTGGCCTTGGTAATTACCCAAAGAAAGTTTTACAAATTGACCCGCACCGAGGCTTTCGCTCAAAAGGGCTTCAAATCTGGATAAGGCAGGAGTGCTGGTCATAAGGCAAAATTAAGGCAAATAAATCAAATGGTTTCTTTGTCCAACAAAAAACCCTTTAGGGATTTCCTAAAGGGTTTATATTTTTGAAGCCTATTCCCTTTCAGGAGGCTCAGTGATTAAGCTTTTGGCTCTTCTTCAGTTGCTGTAGCTTCTGGAGTTGCTTCTTCTGTTGCTGGAGTTTCTTCAACAGCAGGTGCTTTTTCTTCTTTTGCTTCAGCTGCAGGAGCATCAGCTTTTTTAGCTGAAGATTTGCTTCTGCTTCTACGCGTTGTTTTCTTCTCGGCTGCGGCGGCATCTTTACCGTAAACTTCGTTGTAATCTACTAGTTCGATCAAAGCCATTTCTGCGTTATCACCTAAACGATTGTTCAATTTGATGATACGAGTGTAACCACCCGGACGGTTAGCTACTTTGGTTGCCACGTCGCGGAACAACTCGGTAACGCTGTCTTTATCCTGAAGATAAGAGAAAACGATACGGCGAGAGTGCGTAGTGTCGTTTTTAGATTTTGTGATCAGAGGCTCAACATAAACGCGCAAAGCTTTTGCTTTAGCCAAGGTAGTTGAAATTCTCTTGTGTTTAATTAACGATGAGGCCATGTTTGCCAACATCGCTTTTCTGTGCGATGTGGTTCTGCCTAAATGGTTAAATTTTTTACCGTGTCTCATTTTTTGTTTTGTAAAGTGTATACCGTCTCTTTGAACTTAATCTGAGGGAATTATACACTGTGAATATTAATTATTCTTATCTAGTGCTAGCTTTAATCTACAGTTTCACAACTGTTAACTCAAAACTGAGAACTTGCTTATTCTTCGTCTAACTTGAATTTGGCCAAGTTCATTCCAAACGACAATTGTTTAGATTTTACCAGCTCTTGGATTTCGGTTAGCGATTTTTTACCGAAGTTTCTGAACTTCAACATATCTGCTACATCATAAGACACCAAATCAGCTAAAGTGCGGATATCGGCAGCTTTCAGGCAGTTCAAGGCACGTACAGATAGATCAAGGTCAACCAATTCGGTTTTAAGGATTTTGCGCATGTGCAGGATTTCCTCGTCAACTTCTTTGGTTTCTTCTTTAGCTTGTGATTCTAATACCAGGTTCTCGTCAGAGAATAGCATGAAGTGTTGGATCAAGATTTTGGCGGCTTCTTTCAAAGCTTCTTCCGGGTGGATCGAACCATCGGTAGAGATATCCAAAATCAATTTCTCATAATCGGTTTTTTGCTCAACACGATAGTTTTCAATCGTGTATTTTACATTCTTCATTGGGGTGAAGATAGAGTCGATCGCGATCACACCCACTACGGTATCAGTGATTTTGTTCTCTTCTGCAGGAACATAGCCACGGCCTTTATTGATCGTTAGTTCTACCTCTAAGGTTACCGATTTCTCCATGTTGCAGATAACCAACTCAGGGTTCAATACCTCAAAGTTGTTAGAGAACTTGGTGATATCACCAGCCAAGAATTGCTCTTGACCATTTACAATGATGAATACTTTTTCTGAATCGCCAGACTCGCCAACTTTCTTGAAACGAACTTGTTTCAAGTTTAAGATGATCTCGGTCAAATCTTCAACCACACCTTTCATGGTCGAAAATTCGTGAGAAACGCCTGAAAAACGAATACTTGTAATGGCAAAACCTTCTAATGAAGAAAGTAGGATTCTTCTCAAGGCATTACCTATTGTTACACCGAAACCGGGCTCTAAAGGACGAAATTCAAATTGACCATCGAAATCGGTTGATTTCTGCATGATTACCTTGTCTGGTTTCTGAAATGCTAAAATTGCCATTTATAATGTTTTTAGATTTTTATTAATGTTGTGTAACGTAAAAAAGTTAAAGCCACGAGGGCTTTAACCAAATCTATTACTTAGAGTACAACTCTACAATAAGGTTTTCCTTAATGTTTTCTGGGATCTCGTCGCGGTTAGGATAAGCCAAGAACTTACCTGTCAACTCGCCGGCGTTCCAATCTAACCAGTTGAACTTGTTGATTGCCCTGCCTGCAACTGAGTTGGTGATGGCCTCTAAGGTTTTAGATTTCTCACGAACTGCTACTACGTCGCCAGCTCTTAATTGATATGATGGAATATTAACCACCTCGCCGTTTACGGTGATGTGCTTGTGGCTAACCAATTGGCGTGCACCTGAACGGGTTGGCGCAATGCCTAATCTGTATACGGTATTGTCCAAGCGTGCCTCTAGCAATTGCAATAAGTTATCACCGGTAATACCTTGACGTGACGATGCTTTAGTGAACAAGTTGCGGAATTGTTTTTCCAATACACCATAAGTGTATTTCACTTTTTGCTTCTCCATTAACTGGATGGCGTACTCAGATTGTTTTCCTCTTCTTTTTGAAGCGCCGTGTTGGCCTGGAGGATAATTTTTTCTGTCTAATACTTTGTCAGGACCGAAAATTGGCTCTCTGAACTTACGGGCGATTTTGGACTTTGGTCCGGTATATCTTGCCATTTGTTTGTGATTTTAAAGTATCATGCAACCTGTAGCTGCAGACTCTTAGCTTTAAAAATTAATTGATTAAACTCTTCTTTTCTTAGGTGGGCGACAGCCGTTGTGCGGAAGCGGGGTGATGTCTTTGATAGACATTACTTCCAAACCAGCTACTTGCAAAGTTCTGATGGCAGACTCACGGCCTGAACCTGGACCTTTTACAAATACCTCAACTTTACGCAAGCCTAAATCAAATGCTACTTTGCCACAGTCTGAAGCCGCTTGACCTGCTGCATATGGAGTGTTCTTTTTAGAACCTTTGAAGCCCATTTTACCTGCAGACGACCAAGAAATGGTTTGACCGTTGTTGTTGGTTAGGGTAACAATGATGTTGTTGAACGTAGCATTGATGTGGGCCTGACCAACAGGCTCGATCACAACGATACGTTTTTTGGTAACTTTTTTACTTTTAGCCATTTTTTCTTTTAGATTTTAGATGGGAGACTTGAGATCAAGCACTTGCCTATCTCGGCACTCGGCATCCTATTTTTTATCTTTTTATTCCAGACTTGAGCTGATTTCGGAAATGTCTCGCATCTCCAATCTCATCTCCCATCTATCAATTACTATTTAGTAGCTTTTTTCTTGTTAGCAACTGTTTTTCTCTTTCCTTTACGGGTACGAGAGTTGTTTTTGGTACGTTGGCCACGAACAGGCAAGCCTTTTCTGTGACGAAGACCACGGTAGCAACCGATATCCATTAAACGTTTGATGTTCAACTGAACTTCCGAACGCAATGCACCTTCTACCTTGATGGTGTCGTTGATGATGGTACGGATAGCCGACAATTCGTCGTCTGACCAGTCCTGTACTTTTTTGCTAAGATCGATTCCTGCCTGGGTCAAAATGCTTTGAGCAGTTGATCTACCTATTCCGTAGATGTAGGTTAGACCGATTTCGCCTCTTTTGTTTCTTGGTAAATCAATACCTGATATCCTTGCCATATTTATAAATTGTTTTTAATGAACGACCGAACGGCGGGCCACCGTTGTGCGGACTTCGTTCCAGTATTTTTAATTACCCCTGACGTTGCTTGAACTTAGGGTTTTTCTTGTTAATTACGTAAAGCTTGCCTTTGCGACGAATCACTTTGCAATCAGCGCTACGTTTTTTGATTGAAGATCTAACTTTCATTTTATTTGTATCTATAAGTAATTCTGCCTTTCGTTAAGTCGTAAGGCGACATCTCTAATTTAACTTTGTCTCCAGGCAAAATTTTGATGTAGTGCATCCTCATTTTTCCTGAAATATGGGCGATAATCTCATGTCCGTTCTCGAGTTCAACCCTGAACATCGCATTCGATAATGCTTCCCTTATTACTCCGTCTTGTTCAATTGAGGCTTGTTTAGCCATATAATATTGATTTTTACTTAATTAGCTGTTGTTAAACAGGGTTGCAAAATTAAATAAAAATTTTGAATTTTTTATTTTTTTTCTTTTAAAACTTCTTCAATCAACGAAAAGGTTGATAAAACATCCGCTTTCCCCTTTTTAACAGCAACCGTATGTTCAAAATGCGCGGAAGGTTTATTGTCTTTCGTGGTTACGGTCCAACCATCGGCCCAGAACTTAACTCCGGCAGCGCCAGCGTTGATCATCGGTTCGATGGCAATTACCATTCCCTCTTCCAGCTTAATGCCGCTTCCTCGCTTACCATAGTTAGGCACTTCAGGCTTCTCGTGCAGCTGTACGCCAACACCATGCCCCACAAGTTCCCTAACTACCCCAAAGCCATTGGTCTCGGCGTGGTTTTGTACGGCAAAGGCTATATCGCCGATGCGCATACCCACAACCGCTTTTTCGATGGCCAGGTTGAGGCACTCTTGAGTTACCTTGGTTAGTTTTTGTTTTTCCGCATCTACTTCTCCAATAGAAAAAGTATAAGCAGAATCTCCAAAGAAATTATTTTTGATTACACCGCAATCAACAGAGATCAGGTCTCCTTCCTGAATTACGTACTCGCCCGGAAAACCGTGTACCACCTGTTCATTGGGCGAAATGCACAAAGAGTTGGGAAAACCGCCATAGTTCAAAAAGGCAGGGATTGCTCCATGGTCTTTAATAAACTCATAAGCCAGCTTGTCTAGGGCCAGTGTTGTCATACCCGGCCCAATAACTTTGGCCACTTCGGCCAAAGTTTTGGAAACCAGTAAAGAACTTTCTCTTATTAATTCGATCTCCTCCGGAGATTTGTAGAAAATTTTTGACATGTTTTTAATTTTGAATGAGGGAGCTGTTGAAAGATCGAATAGTTATTCGGATACTCAATCCTTCTATCATCCATTCATTCTTATAATGCACTGCTACCAGCAGCCGGAATACCGGTACGGCCAGTAACCCTGCCTGTTTTCATTAAACCATCGTAGTGGCGCATCAACAGATAACTTTCAATTTGTTGCAAAGTATCCAATACTACACCTACCAAGATCAATAATGAAGTACCTCCAAAGAAATGGGCGAATTCTTGTTGAATACCCACTCTTACGGCAAACGACGGCAGGATGGCGATGATAGCCAAGAACAACGATCCTGGGAAAGTGATCTTAGAGATGACATCGTCAATGAAACTTGAGGTTGCCAAACCCGGCTTGATGCCCGGAATGAAACCGCCGTTCTTTTTCATGTCGTCAGACATTTGGGTTGGGTTAACCGTAATGGCCGTATAAAAGAAAGTGAAGGCAATGATTAAAAACGCAAATGTTAAGCTATACGTTAGCGAGGTAATATCGGTATACGAATGTAACCAGCTATCGGTTAGCTTAGGGAAAATTCCGATCAATGCGTTCGGGATGAACATCAATGCCTGGGCAAAGATAATCGGCATTACACCGGCTGCATTAACCTTTAAAGGAATGTATTGCCTTACGCCTCCTACTTGTCTGTTGCCAACAATTCTTTTGGCATATTGTACAGGCACTTTACGTACCCCTTGAACAATAAGGATGGTAAACATTACCACTGCAAATAAAGCTACGATTTCCAATACCAGCCTGATTGCACCACCATCGCTACCGGCAAAGGCCGAGCTGATTTCTTGTTGCATAGCCACTGGCAAACGGGCAATGATACCCACCATGATGATCAATGATGTACCATTTCCTATACCTTTATCTGTTATCTTTTCACCAAGCCACATCACAAACAAGGTACCAGCGGTCAAAACAAAGCCCGAAAGTACATAGAAAGTAAAGTGGTCGATCATGATGGCATTGGTAGGCACCTGTGTTTTCACATAGCCTACAGCCTGCACAGCAGTGATTGCTACGGTTAGGTAGCGGGTGATTTGCGTTAATTTTTTTCTGCCGCTCTCTCCTTCTTTTTGCATTTTTTGGAAAGAAGGTACTGCAATGCCCAACAACTGAACTACGATAGACGCAGAGATATAAGGCATAACGCCCAATGCCACAATTGATACCTTAGAAAAGGCACCACCGGCAAACATATCCAACAAGCCTAGAAGACCAGTTTTTTGGGTATTGGCTAACTGAGTTGGATCTACACCCGGTAGAACAACTTGACAAACGAACCTGTAAATTACAAGAATCATGAGCGTAAAAAGAATACGCTCCTTCAATTCCTGTATTTTCCAAATATTACTTAAAGTAGTAAATAGCTTCTTCATTAATAATTACAATTTTACGATTGAGCCTCCAGCAGCTTCGATGGCTTTTTGTGCACTTGCAGAAAAAGCATGAGCTGTAACTTCTAATTTCGCTTTAACTTCGCCACGACCTAAGATTTTTACCAAGTCGTTTTTAGAAGCCAAACCATGCTGTTGCAAAGCAGCGAAATCGATGCTCGACAAGTTGTGTTTCTCTGCCAAGCCTTGTAGCACGTCTAAGTTTACGCCTACATATTCTGTACGGTTGATCGGTTTGAAACCTACTTTAGGTACACGGCGTTGCAAAGGCATTTGACCACCTTCGAAACCAACTTTGCTTGAGTATCCAGAACGTGAACCAGCACCTTTGTGACCACGGGTTGAAGTACCACCACGGCCTGAGCCTTGTCCACGACCAATTCTTTTGCTGCTTTTTACAGAACCTTTTGCAGGTTTTAGATTACTTAAGTTCATTTTTAAAACTTGTTGTGTTGCCCTTCGCTTTCACTAATCAGGGTCAACGATAAATAAATAGAAAATCTGCTTAGAGCATTTGAAGGCCTCCAAGCAGATTTCTTAACAATTAAATAGTCTCTATAGCTACTAAGTGATTAACTTTTCTTACCATCCCAATAATGGCAGCGTTAGCTTCAACCTCTACGCTTTGGTTCATTTTTGTTAAACCTAAGGCTTTCATGGTTCTTTTTTGGCTTTCGCTTCTATCGATAATGCTTTTTACTTGGGTTATTTTAATTTTAGCCATGATATTATCCGTTAAAAACTTTGTTTAAATCCACACCACGGTGCTGAGCTACGGTATACGCATCACGCATTTTGGTTAGGGCATCAACAGTTGCCTTTACCACGTTGTGTGGGTTTGATGAACCTTTTGACTTAGCCAATACGTTGTGGATACCGGCACTCTCTAATACGGCACGCATGGCACCACCGGCAATTACACCGGTACCTACTGCTGCAGGCTTGATCAAAACGAAACCGCCAGAAAACTTGCCGATTTGCTCATGAGGCACGGTACCGTTCAAAACCGGAACTTTAACCAAGTTCTTTTTGGCATCGTCTACACCTTTTGCAATGGCTTCTGTAACCTCTTTCGCTTTGCCTAAACCATAACCAACAACGCCTTGTTCATCTCCTACAACCACGATGGCTGAGAAGCTGAAGGTACGGCCGCCTTTGGTTACTTTGGCAACACGTTGTATGCTAACTAAACGATCTTTCAATTCGATTTCGCTAGTCTTTACTCTTTTTATATTGATAGTTGACATCTTACCTTTTTTTCAGATTAAAATACTAAACCAGCTTCGCGGGCACCATCTGCCAACGACTTCACACGACCATGGTACAAATAACCATTCCTGTCGAAAACAACCTCTTTTACTCCAGCTGCAATTGCTTTCTCGGCAATAAGCTTGCCCACAGCGATTGATTGGTCAGATTTTGTTCCTTTACCAGTAAAATCTTTAGATAAAGATGATGCTGAAACTATTGTATTACCAGTTTCATCGTTAATGATTTGAGCATAAATACCTTTATTGCTTCTATAAACTGATAAACGTGGACGGCTCTCAGAACCAGTAAGTCTTTTTCTGATGCCTTTTTTGATACGCTCTCTACGCGATATTTTCTTTGCCATTTTAATTATTTTTTAGAAGCTGATTTACCTGCTTTTCTTCTTAACTCTTCGCCAACAAACTTGATACCTTTACCTTTGTAAGGCTCTGGTGCACGTAACGAGCGGATCTTTGCCGCAACCTGGCCAATCAATTGTTTGTCGATGCTCTCTAAAATGATTTTAGGAGTTTGACCTTTTTCTGATGTGGTGGTTACTTTGATCTCTTGTGGCAATTGGAATACATAGTGGTGAGAATAACCTAGCACCAAGTCCAAAGTATTACCTTGGTTAGTGGCACGGTAACCCACACCTACTAGTTCTTGCTCTAATTTATAACCTTCTGTTACGCCGATAACCATGTTGTTGATCAATGAACGATACAAGCCGTGCAAGGCTTTGTGTCTTTTTTGATCTGATGGACGGTTTACGGTTAACACGCCGTCTTCTTGGCTAACGGTAATATCTTGATCTAAGGCTTGGCTTAGTTCACCTTTAGGACCTTTAACAGTAACTACGTTATCGTTAGATACAGTAATAGTTACTCCAGCAGGCACATTAATTGGGTTTTTTCCTATTCTTGACATTCTGCTATCTCCTATTAATAAACGTGACACAATACCTCACCGCCAATGTTCAATTTGGCTGCTTCTTTATCGGTCATTACACCTTTAGAAGTAGATAAGATTGCGATACCTAAACCATTTAATACTCTTGGCATGTTTTCAACACCTGCATATTGTCTCAAACCTGGCTTGCTGATACGGGTTAAGGTACGGATAGCCGAAATTTTAGTAATTGCATTGTACTTCAAAGCGATTTTGATGATGCCTTGAGCAGTGGTGTCTTCAAACTTGTAGTTTGCGATGTAACCTTTGTCGAAAAGTACTTTTGTAATTTCCTTTTTAAGGTTTGATGCAGGGATCTCTACAATTCTGTGATTTGCCTTGATGGCATTTCTTACCCTTGTAAGATAATCTGCAATTGGATCTGTATTCATTATTGTTGATTTGTGATAGTGGTTTCCCTTGGCCACCCGGCCTTCGGACCTGCTATCGGTTAATATTCAGTTCTGTTATACGTAATAAGTTATAAGTCGTAAGTATGTACCTACAACTTATAACTCACTACTTAAAACTCTTATTACCAGCTGGCTTTTCTTACGCCAGGAATTTTTCCTGCCAAAGCCATATCGCGGAACAACACCCTTGAAATGCCAAAGGTACGCATGTATCCACGAGGACGACCAGTTAATTTGCAACGGTTGTGCAAACGTACTGCCGACGAATTTTTAGGTAATTTGTCTAACGCCTCATAGTCGCCTGCCGCTTTTAAAGCCGCACGCTTCTCTGCATATTTAGCAACCAATCTTTGGCGCTTCAGTTCGCGAGCTTTTACACCTTCTTTTGCCATTATTGCTCTGTTTTTTGATTTTTAAACGGTAATCCAAATTGTTTTAAAAGTTCCAATGCCTCAACATCGTTGGTAGCAGACGTTACAAAAGTAATGTCCATACCCAAAATCCTGTTGATTTTATCGATATTGATCTCAGGGAAGATGATCTGCTCGGTAATACCCAATGTGTAGTTACCTTTTCCATCAAATCCTTTGTCATTGATACCTTTGAAATCGCGGATACGCGGCAAAGCTACGGAAATTAATCGATCTAAGAACTCATACATGTTATTATCACGTAAAGTTACTCTTACACCAACTGGCATGCCCTTACGCAACTTAAAGTTAGAGATGTCTTTCTTAGACCTGTCTCTTATACACATCTGACGCTGCCGACGAACCACGACATGTGTGGGTGGGGGGGGGGGGGGGGGGGGTGGGGGGGGGGGGGGGGGGGGGGGGGGGGGGGGGGGGGGGGGGGGGGGGGGGGGGGGGGGGGGGGGGGGGGGGGGGGGGGGGGGGGGGGGGGGGGGGGGGGGGGG
>NZ_JAELUC010000007.1 GCF_016429155.1 Pedobacter sp. ASV12
GATTGTGGGCGTTTTAGGCTGCATGGCCGAACGGTTGAAAGCCAAGTTTCTGGAAGAAGAAAAGCTGGTTGACGTGGTAGTAGGCCCCGATGCCTAATGCTGGCTCTTTCGTAAGCTTTGATCTGGTAACTTTTGTCGATGATGATGCCATCTAATACCCTTAGATAAGTTGTGTCATTTACATTGATGATGCCTGTTTGGGCTAATGCACGAGGGTGCTGAACTTGAGAGAAAGCATTCAGGTACATCGGGAGTAGCCATACAGCGAAAAGGATTCTTTTCATGTGCTCAAATGTTAACTTCGTTAACCATGGTGCGCAAAAGCTGATAATATTCTGCCAATTTTTCAATGATAAGGCCTTCGTCTTCTCCATCTATAACATTCATATGTAGATAAACTCGGTTGTCTTTTGTCTTGTCTAAAAAATGATTAGGGAAGTATTTAACCAAGTAGTCTTCATAAGGAGCAAAATCTTTGGTTTTCCATGTGGTAAAGTATATTCTAAATTTAGCCAATGGATTATTATTGGCCTGTTCATAAGATGCCTCTATGCCTATTTTAGGTTTTCTTGGGGCGATGTGTTCAGAATGAATGCCCAAATCCCATCCTTCCCAAGCCCACCAATCTTTATCATTTGTAATTAATTTAATCTTTTGCAAAATGGCCGCAATGCGATCCTTCTGAACAGTTAGAATACGTTGAGTGTACTGATTATAAAGTCGGATAAGGTTTTCAATTTTTTCAGAATTGTTGGCAAAGAAATTAGAAAGCTTATTGTTGTTGTAGGGATCACCGGTCATGTTTTCTATGGTTTGTATAAAGTCGTAAAGAAAAAGAAGGTATTTTTGGTTGGCTTGCGAAATGTATCGTCCAATGCGTTGTTTAACAACATTGAAGAAGTCGATGTATGAAATTATTACAAAATTGTTTTCTTGGATAAATCTTTTTTCACTAGCATCTGTAATAGCCCTAACCGTTAATATTACTTTAAAGATGTTAGTCTTGTGATATAGGGCAATTTGCCTACTATAGGCATCTAGAGGATTATAAACATTTGCGTAAATTTTGTTTTCAATGCCAATTACCATATCAGGACTTTTAATCAAGATATCCAATCTTTTGCCATCAGAATTAAGTTCTGGAATTACTTCGATCAGTCTGCTTTCGTAGCCTATTTCTTGCTCAGGTGCGATCAGCTCCAACAGCGCCTCCAAGAAGAGGTCGTTAAAGCCATGTTCGTTGTTTGGGTTAAAATAAAAGGAAAGTAGTCTGCTGCAAATTTCTTCAAATCGAGATCCAGGATATTTGCACAGTTCCAAATAGGTAGATTCGATAACAACTTTAGGAAGCCTGTCAAATTGGTCAATCAATTGTTCTAAATCAGGAAGTTGGGTGTCGTACATAAGTTGCCGTTTAGTAATGTCGCTCAAATGGAAAGAAGGCATGTGTTCTTTCTGTAAGAAAAATAGGCATAATATATCAAAATGAACATTTTGTCAAAAAAAGGAACTTTCGCTGGTAATCAACAACAACTACTATATTTGTGCATGCCCGCCTCTCTATTAGCTGCTTTTCGTCGCCAAAAAGGATTAAGCCAAGAACAGTTGGCTGCCCTTTCGGGTGTAAGTGCCAGAACTATCCAACGCATTGAAAAAGGTACGGTAGTTGCGCATCCGGCTACGCTTAAATTGCTGGCCGATTGTTTGGAAGTGGAACCCGAATTGCTTTTGGGAAAAGGGCCTGATATGGCCGCAACTGCCAGTACAAATAAGCTAGTGCCCTTGTTTCACGGCTTGGCCTTGGTCGGTTTGTTTTTTCCCATTCTCAACATCATCCTGCCTGGATTTTTGTGGTTGCTTAAAAAGGACGAACAGCCCGAATATGATCGCCAAGGCAAGCAGGCACTTAATTTTCAGCTCACGATGTCTTTTGCTTTCGTGCCTTCGGTTTTGCTGCTCATTTTCTTCTTTCCGGTAGGGTTTCCCTTAACGCTATTGATTTATTTTTACACCGTAGTGATGTGCCTGCTCAATCTCTTCAGGTCCATTAACCAACAGCCCGTTCGCTACCCCCTGTCTTTTGCATTTTTAAAATAAAACGCCTTTATGCCTTTAAAAAAGCAAAGTGTCGTGAAGGTGTCGGTAAGTTGTCGTTGAAAGGAATGGCCAAAGCCCCTAATTTTGGCCTAAACACTTTTCACGATGAAAACACAACTGCTGGCACTTGCCTTTATGCTTTACCTGCTTCCTGCTGTTGCCCAAGAAGCCAAGCAAATTCAACACCTCAACGGCCAATCGGTTAGTACGGTAGCCTTGCAAAAAAGACTGGCGCATTTGGTCGACAGTGCCAAACTTGCCGGTTTGCAGGTGGCCATTATTAACCACAACAAAATGGTGTTCGCCTCAAGCTTTGGTTATCAAGATTTGGAAAATCAAAAAGGCCTTAATGATAGTACGGTGATGTATGCCGCTTCTCTGACCAAGCCTGTAAGCGCCTATGTTTTTTTGCGTTTGGTTGATCGGGGGATATTTAATCTGGACAAACCCATACATTTTTACCTGAAAAAACCGATTGGCCAATATGAAAAATGGAAAGACCTGGCCGAAGATACCCCTGCGTTTAACCGCATTACGCCAAGGATGTTACTGGCCCACAGCGCTGGCTTGCCGGTGTTGCGCCAATTATATGGCAACAAAACCAACTTGATTGCCAGGCCGGGCGAGAGGTTCTACTACTCGAACGAAGGTCTTAACCTATTGGGCTTTATGATAGAGGAATATACCGGGAAGCCACTCGAAATAATTACCCGCGAAGAAGTTTTTGGGCCTTTGCAAATGTTGCATACCAGCATGGTCTGGGAAAAGCCGTTCGAGAGCAATTTTTCGTACGCCTATTTTAAGGATGGCAAAAAATATGGTTCGGAAAGAAGGCAAAGCAGCAGGGCTGCGGGCTCAATGTCGACAACGGCTACCGATTATGCCCATTTTGTGCTAAACCTGATGGCCCAAACAGGTCTAAGGAAAACTAGTTTTCGGCAAATGCTGTCACCCCAGATTTCGGTAACCAGCAAACGCGGGTTTGGTGTCTTAAAAGATAGCCTAACCCACGAAAACGATGCCATCAAACTGGCTTGGGGCTTGGGAATTGGTTTGTTTCAATCGCCTTATGGCAAAGCTTTTTTCCATACCGGACATGGCGAAGCCAATCAGAATTATGCGGTGGCTTTCCCTGAAAAAGGAATAGCGCTTATCCTGCTCAGCAATAGCGAAAATTTTGAAAGTGTTGGACCGGAAATTGTAAGGGCCTGCATCGGCGATAGCTATTCGCCATTTAGGTGGCTGGGCTATGGGGAAGATCACTAGACTGCCGGCCAAAAGCCACTGATTGGACTTATACATGTCGGTGGCTTTCGATGGTGAATCGAAATAAGCCCTAGCCGGGTAGTTGGTTATATGGGACCTCTCGCAGGCGACTGGCAATTTCGTGCCCTTCTTTTATCACGGTGATGTGCTGGCGAATTGCTGCAGAGGCTGTCAATCCCAGGCCTGCCAATGGCTGGCCTGGGAAAAATGCAGAGTTACAGGCTGTTGAGGTACTGCAATGCCAAGTTGCGGTATTACGGGGAAATATAGTGGCATGTGCTTTGGCTTCGTGTTTTTTACAGCCAATAGCAACCGACGCTAAAGTCTTTGTTTCGAGGTGATAAATGCATTTTTTACGATAAAATCTGTTTTTTTGCCCAGTTTGGTGACTATCGGTATGGGCTTTGAAAATGCTTATGGATGATAAAGCATTTAAAATCTATTGTATTGGGGTTCGTACTGATTGCGCTGACTAAGCCCGTATTGGCCGATATCCGCGTTTGCTATCATGGGGGCGAAAACATTTCTAGCACCAACGAAAATGGAACCGTTAGCTCGCGTCCCTTTTTTGATTCGCCTTACACCACGGGGTTTCCTTACGCTTGCAGTCCCGTGATCAGCTTGGTGTCTCAGGGTTGCGTGATGGATTTGCCGAGAGCCAGGGTTAGGGGAGATCTTTATACCTTTTCATCCTATGTGCCCTGCCCATTGGATGACTTTCATGGCTTAGGGCTGATGGCCATGCTGTTGATACTGGCTTTTTTTCGTATCAGGAAAGCCTGTTGCTGAGCGAGTCTGAAAGGTTAAGCTACAGGCTTTGGGCGCCACCTCGGATGTAAAAGATTTCGGGCTTGTTAAATTTTGTCGCCATGTGAAATTTTTGTTAACAAAATGATAATTTAAGGTTATCTTCATGTTTACTAATTTTGTGGCATGCAAATAGCAACCTATGTGATCTATGAACTATTGATCAGAATCAAGGAACTCAACCCCGATGTAGGCGACTTTGTTTCTTGCAGGAAAACCGAGCATGGTGTTTATGTCCAAACCACTGCAGGCCATGTAACCATACCCGATAGCCTTTACCACAAACAATTCGAAGAACCAACCGAAATTTCTACCGCCGAACTGCTTTCTTTGCTTTAAGCGCTTTACAAGCTCATTGAATTGCGGTTTGAAGCTCAGGCCGCCGATTGATAACGGGTTGCTGGCATTAAAATGTGCTCGGAATTATCTATTTTTATGAGGCTGGCAAGCATCGGCCTTGTTCATCTTTAGATGACCCGAAATGCCGAAGCGTAACGATAAACCAAAATTTTAATGCATACAGTTTTACCTTTTTTATTGGCCATGGTAGCAGGCATTGTACTGTTGGAAATATGGGCCACCAAATTGCGGATTGCCTATCCTATATTGCTGGTCGTAGCTGGCTTGCTCGTGAGCCTATTACCTGGCCTGCCTCACGTAAAAATCAATCCCGACCTTATTTTCTTTATATTTTTGCCACCCCTGTTGTTTGAAGCGGCCTGGTCTATTTCTTTTAAGGAAATGAAAAAGTGGTGGCGCATTATCGGAAGCTTTGCCTTTTTGGTGGTGTTTTTTACAGCTTTGTCGGTCGCGTTGGTTACCAATTACCTTATTCCAGGCTTTACCATTGCATTGGGCTTTTTGCTGGGTGGCATTGTTTCGCCACCGGATGCGGTAAGCACTGGCGCGATTATGAAATTCGTCAAAATTCCCAAATCAGCTTCGGCTATTTTGGAAGGAGAAAGCCTGCTTAACGATGCTTCTTCGCTCATTATTTTTCGCTTTGCACTGGTAGCGGTAGGTACCGGACAGTTTGTTTGGCAGGAGGCGTCGCTCGATTTTTTGTGGATGGTGCTTGGTGGCGCAGGCATTGGCTTGCTGTTGGGCTGGATATTTGTAATGGCTCATAAAAAACTGCCAACCGATGCGCCTTCCGATATTGCGCTTACCCTGATCGAACCCTATTTTATGTATTGGATAGCAGAACAACTGCACAGTTCGGGCGTATTGGCGGTAGTTTGTGGCGGCTTGTTTATGGCCAACCGGCGTCTGCTCTTTTTAAACAGTACCAGTCGCATTAGGGGCTACAGTGTGTGGGAAAGCTTTGTTTTTATTCTCAATGGCATTGTTTTTTTGTTGATCGGCTTGGGGCTTCCCGAAATTGTAGATGGTATCCGCGCTACGGGAATGCCATTGTCTACTGCCATCCGCTATGGTGTGATCGTAACCGGAGTGCTGATTGGCGCCCGAATGGTGAGTTCGTATGCGGCCATGGTGGCAACCCTTATTTTCAGGCCCAGTGTAGCGCCTCGGGCAAGCTCCAGGCGCCGACAGTTGCTGATGCCGCTAATGTTGGGCTGGACAGGCATGCGGGGTGTAGTATCGCTGGCGGCGGCCTTGTCTATACCCGTTAAATTAGATCATGGTGGATTTTTTCCTCATCGCGATCTTATCCTGTTCATTACTTTTGTGGTGATATTGCTTACCTTGGTGGTACAAGGCCTTACCTTGCCTTATCTCATTAAGTATGGCCGCATATTCGACGGTATGCGCGAAGAAGCGGAAGAAGAGGCTGTTAAAAAGCTCAAAAGAGGCCTAAAAGTACATGTGCATCAATTCCTCAAAAACAAATACGACCATGAACTGCAAGGCCATGTAGGCCTGCAACGTCTTTTGGCACATTGGGAAGAAAAACTGAAAGCCGCTGACGACGACTGGATGAACGACAAAACAAAAACCATCTATCTCGAAATGCTCGAATGCCAGCGCCAGTATCTGGTAGAACTTAACAAAGATGTAAACGTTAGCGAAGAAATCATCCGTAGCCAACTGTACCAAATCGATTTGGAGGAAGAACGCCTGAGGGTTATTTAAGCGGATATTTTTTTAATTAAGCAGTATGGCTGGTAGAAGCCAATTTCAAATCAGCAGATTCGGTTGGCTTTTATGCTACACAATTTTAGAGGTGGTACGCCTTCGAGTTGGGTTTTGAAGACGTATCTTGTTTTTCCAATTTTTTAAGAAAAATGTGGGTCTGACACTTCCGGTTTCAGGAATTAGCCTGCTTTAAACCGCTGATTTTAAATCAATCAAAACTTTTAGGGCCAATTGTTGCTTATTGAATAGGGAAATCGGAATAAGGCCGTAACTATGAATGGCAATTTTTCGAATCCTTTATGGTAAAACTAAATACAGGCATTATGAACAATCAAAATGAGCAACAAAGCAAGGGTAAAAATGCTTTAGAAGAACAGAAAAGGGAAAGAAACCAGGCCGATATAGATAGCACGACCCATCTGGAAGACGAGCGCACCAATGGAACCACCACTGCGCCTACGCCCAAAGCGGTAGAAGGTTCGCAACCAGAAACTGCCAAGCCTAGCGAAGGACATGGCAAAACCGTTGCGCCAAATGATGAAAACGGCTAAGCCTGGCATGTTCTTGTTCCAGCTTTAAATAAATAGGTACCTCGTGATTGCCCAAGTATAAGCTAAAAACCACTTCCCCTGAGGAGGTGGTTTTTAATTTATAGTTAAATATGTGTTGAAATCTCCGCAAATGCTTAAATTAGTCTGTAGCCAAAAGTCAATGACAACCGAGCATATAGACTGGATGAACGTGCTTTAGTAAGCTTCTGTTGCCAATTTATTTTAAAGCAAATATTAATCATATGAAAAAGAGGCTCTTGTTTTCCTGTTTGTTGCTGCTTGCCTCGAATTTTTGTCTTGCGCAAGCTACCGAGCTCAGAAATATCCAGGCTTCCTTGCCTAACATCCGCGATAGCCTCCGGTATGTAGATGCCTTAAACAGGATGGCCATGCTGCTGTATGAGAAAAATGTAGATAGTACCTTTTATTATACCAAAAAGGCCCGCGAAATTGCCGACCGCCATCATTACGCCAAGGGCAAAGCCGATGCCATGAACAACCTCGGCGTTTTCTTTGATATCAAAGGCAACTTTCAACTGGCCTTGCGCTATTATAATGAAGGCTATACGGTATACAAAAAACTGGCCGATTCGAGCAACTGCATACAGGCCATGATGAATATCGCCATGGTATACCAAGAAATGGGCAAAGACGATAAAGCCATTCAGCGGTTTAGCCAGACTTTTGAACAGGCCAAAAAACTGCAGCGAGACTCGATCAGGTCCCTGGTTATTTACAATTATTTATTGTCCTATCCTACACATTTCGACCGCTCAACTACCCTTAATTACATCAAGGTTGCCAAAAACATTGCCACCAAGTACAACGACAAGCGGTCGTTGTTGGCCATTGACCAATTAATTGCCGATGACCTGATTAGCCATGGCAAGCGCAGCGAAGGACTGGCCTTGCTGAACCAAACCATTACGGCCGCCATCGATAAAAAGCTCTATTACGTATCAATGGATATGCTCTTGGACATAGCCCAGCAATTGGAAGCCACTAGTCCCGATCAAACCGTAGCCTACTACAAACAGGCCATGGCTATTGCCGACCAAAACGAATACCAATACTATAGCGAGTTGCTGGCCAGAAAGCTATTCGATTTTTACGACACGCGTGGCGATCAGGCCACAGCCGCTATTTACAGTAAAAAGCTGATTAATATCCACGACATTGAGGCCAAGCGAAACAGCGAATCGGGGATAGACTACATCGATTATGCCCTTAAAGACGAGCAGGTAAAGTCGCTAGAAAACCGTTATGCCTATCAGGTAGCTTTATCGATATTGGCTGGTGTGGCTTTTTTGTTGGCTATTGCTACGGTAGTTTCGGTACGCAGGCATTTACGGCGCACCAGGCAACAGAACAGCCAGATGAAAGAAGCATTGAGTGCATTGGAGCAAAGTCAGGCAGACAATACCCGAATGATGCGGGTTGTAGCCCACGACTTGCGCAACCCGATAGGAGGGATGTATTCTATTGCCACATTGATGTTAGATGAGCCAGACCGCTCTGAAGAAGACCGGGTAATGCTCGATTTGATGAAAACATCGGGGCAGCACTCGCTTGAATTGGTTGATAACCTGTTGCAGCTGCAGTTTAGCAGCGAAGAGCTTAAGAAAGAACCTGTTGATATTGCAGAGATGTTGCAGTATTGCGTTTCCCTGTTGCACAGCAAAGCCGAGGCCAAAAAGCAGCAACTGAGCTTAGAAACCGTGCCCGCAACCTTGTCGGCCAGCAGGGAAAAGCTTTGGAGGGTAATCAGCAATCTCATTGCCAATGCCATTAAATTCAGTCCAAATGATGCCAAAATCAAGGTCAAGATGATTAAAAACGAACTGGGTATCCGCATTTTGGTAAAAGACGAAGGTATTGGCATCCCAGCCGAAATGGGTGAAAAGATATTCGATTTGTTTACCGAAGCTAAAAGGCCGGGCACTGCTGGCGAACAGCCTTTTGGTATGGGCCTGGCCATTTCAAAGCAGATTGTGGAGGCGCACAACGGCAAGATATGGTTCGAAAACAACGAGGCAAGCGGTACAACTTTCTTTGTAGAACTACCCACTAAGTTAGCTGAGGCTAAAGCTTAGCGAACCCCCAGGCTTAAAGCAACTGGAAACTCGTCGGCTTCAATTGGTTTTGGCAAGCCTAACCATCCGCGCAACGTAGGCCAGGCCAATTATTGTAAAATAAAATTGTAAACTTTGTAAAATCAAACAATCAGTTTATGGGTACCTTTCAAACCTTGGCAACTACCAGCAACAAATACATTTTAGGCTTGTTGGCGTTGTTGCTCACTACGGTAATCTGTACGGCTTTTAGCCTCGGCAAAAACGATGGCTTCGACCTAGCCAAACAAGAAATCCTGCTGCGCAAAATTGGGCATGAAGTATTGCTGCATGCTGGCGATGATACCTCGAGGGTATTGCCGGTAAAGAAAATAGGCTACAACGAATATGAGCTCAGGTTTGAGAACGAGTTTGCTTTTCAGCCTGATTCACTGATCAAAATTATTAGTCGAACATTGGCTAAAGATGAATTGGCAACTAATTATATGGTCAACGTACGTAGCTGCGTAGCCAGGGAGGTGATATTTGGATATATGGTTTTTAAGAACCAATCTAATAACATTGTGCCTTGCACAGGCCGGGTACAGCCCAAAGGTTGTTACCTTATTGATATTAAGTTTGAAAGCCCAATGATTTCTGTGGCGCAAAAGAGCTACCTGATTGGGGGTTTGCCCATGTTGGCTTTCATCGGGTTGCTGCTGTTTCGCGCCGCAAACACGAGGGGCAGGCAAAAGAATGTAAAAATTACAGGCGAAAATCATTTTAAAATAGGCGCTACCTTATTCGATGCGCAAAAACGGCAACTGGTTTTAGGCGAAACGCTAACCGAACTCACTATTAAAGAAAGCAAGCTGCTTGCCATTTTTGCCTCTTCTCCAAATACCATTGTAGCAAGAAGCAGGCTGCAAAAGGAAATATGGGAAGATGAAGGAGTTATTGTTGGCCGTAGTTTAGACGTCTTCATTTCCAAGCTGAGGAGAAAACTAGAAGACGATCCGGCTGTGAGTTTGGTGAACATCCATGGCAAGGGCTATAAGCTGGAAATTATCGATCCAGATTAATTAATTCTAGAGCTAAAAGTGCTACAGCGTCATTGTAATGGCTTTTTTACAAAAATAGGAAAGCAGAAATTCACGATCTTATAAATTAGCAGAATTGTAAAAACTGGTGATAATTTAAGAATCGATTTGAGGCAAACTGAAGAAAAAGGTTTCACCAAATTGTACGTGAAAGCAAATAAACAAACGACTAATTATTTCAGATGAAGAAATTACATATTTTAACCGCTCTGGCACTCATTTGCGCTGCTTTAACCAGCAAGGCGCAATTAGATCCCCTCTCATCGCAGTATTATTATAACCGTTATCAAACCAATTCGGCTTTTGCAGGGTTTGAGCACGGCATAAACCTGAATGTAGGCTTCAGAAGCATGTGGAACAATATTCCAGGTGCTCCCGTAACGCAGGCTGTTACCTTCGATTATGGCTTTCAACGTTCGGGCGTGGGCCTCAACGTTTACAACGACAAAGCCGGTTTGCAGCGTCAGACCAAGGTGTTGGCCAGTTACGCCTATCATTTGCCACTTAATGAAAAAAGCAAGCTGAATTTTGGCGTTTCGCTGGGCTTTACCAATCAGCGTTTGAGTACTTCCGATATTAACGGTAATCCGAACGATGTATTGGTGGGCCAGTACAACGACCGCGAAACCTATATCGATGGCGATTTTGGCGTGGCCTATACCAATGACCGTTTAACGGTAAGTGCCTCCTTGCCCAACCTGAACAAGCTGTTTAACCGTGATGGTTCGAAAGTGGCTGATATTTCGCGCTTCTACTCGGCGGTAAGCTATAAAATTCCATTGGCAGGTACAGGACTGGAGGGAGAACTGCTTGAACCTTTGGTAGCCTACCGAATGGTTGAGGGCTATAAGGACATTTGGGATGCGGGTGCACAGCTATCGGTGTTTGAGCAGCAGGTTTTGCTTTCGGCTATTTACCACAGTACCGAAAATGCAACTTTTGGCCTGGGTATGGACTACAAGAGAAAATACCTGATCAGTGGCTTGTACACCACCAATACTTCGCAGCTGAGCAATTATACCAATGGTAACTTTGAACTTTATCTCAGGATAAAATTTGGTAAATAAGCCTAGTTTAATTCAAGGGAGAAAGGCAAATCGTTTAACCCGGTTTGCCTTTTTTAATGGCCTGAGTTTGGCTGATAGCGGTGTGTTTGGTATATTTAGTCATGCTAAGCATAGCGAAAGACATAGACGAATACATTGCCGGTTTCCCTCAAGATGTGCAGGCCATATTGCAACAAGTACGCACAACGATAGCACAAGCCGCCCCAGAAGCCACCGAAGCTATTAAATATGCTATTCCAACTTTTGTGTTCCACGGCAACCTGGTGCATTTTGCAGGCTACAAAAATCACGTCGGCTTTTATGCCACACCGGGCGCGCATGAGGATTTTGCCCAAGAACTGGCGCCCTATAAACAGGGCAAAGGTTCGGTACAATTCCGATAGACCAACCCATGCCTTTGAGCCTCATCGCTCGGATGGTCAAATACCGGATGCAGAAAAACCTGGACAAGCTGGCGGGCAAAAAGAAATAGCTATTTTTTTCTGAAAAGGGCAATTAATCCCAAAATTGGTCCAATGGCCAACACCATATAAATGTATTGTGCATTTTGATTGGTTAGCAGGGCATTGATCAGTTGCACACTGGCAATAGTGGTGGCAAAGCCCATGCAGTTAACCATGGTCAAGGCTGTTCCTTTCCATTCTTCGTCGGCATTTTGAGCTACCAGTGTAGAAAACAAAGGCGAATCGGCAATTACAGCGATTCCCCAAACCAATAAAAAGAACAGCAGTAAGGGCAACGACGAATTTAACAATACCAAAGGCGAAAGCAAGGCACAGGTGCAGGAAATGCCCAAGGCCATGATGGCTGTTTTTTTCGTTCCCAGGCGCAAGGAGAGCAGGCCACTGCCTACGCAGGCCAAGCTGCCAATACCGATAATGCAAAAGGAAAGCCACGAAATAGGCAAGCGCAGTTGCGGATAATGTTGTTGGTAGTTAGCCAACATCAGCGGTACAAATACCCAAAAGGCATACAGTTCCCACATGTGTCCCAAATACCCCAAAACGGCCGACCTAAAATTTTGGTTTTTAAAGCCCCTTAAAAATGCCAGCCAGTTTAATTGTTGCGCAGGTTTGCGGTATGGTCCATCGGCAACGCAAAACCGGATGGACAAGCCACCGATAACAGCAAGTAGCGAAGTGGCATAAACCACATATTGCCATTTCAAGGCAGGCAAGCTTTTGAGCAGGTGCGGAAAAGCAGTGCCCAAAACCAGGGCGCCCACCAAAAAGCCTAAGGACTTGCCCAAGCTTTGCTGGTAATAATCGGAAGCAATTTTCATCCCCACCGGATAAATCCCCGCTAAAAAGAAACCTGTAAGAGCTCTTGATAAAATCAGGCCACTGGCACCTAATCCAGGCAGTACCATCATCAGGTTAGCCATCGCCGCAATAAGCGCACAAATAAAAAAGACTTTCGAGGGCGAAAAGCGGTCGGCAATACCGAGCAGGGCAAATACCAGCGTGCCTACAATGAAGCCTAGCTGCACCGCGCTGGCCAAATGACCCAAATAGCTGGTCTTAACTTCGTAGGCCTGGGCAATATCTGCTATAATTGCATTGCCTGCAAACCACAAAGAAGTACAAAAGAACTGCGCCGTTACAATCGTGGGCAAAATCCATTTGGGTACAGGTGGCTTGGCAAGAGGCATGATCGGGTGCTTGATTTGAACGCAATTTAGGGAAATCATGAAGTAAATACACTTTCCAGGTTTTAAAACTTCGCAAGTGCTTTTCCTAAAAAGTCCGCAGCTTGATCAGGGCCATAAAATGATCTCTGAACTTGTCGCTAATCGGAATTTGCTTGTTGCCCAGGTAAAGGTGGTTATCCTGTATTTTATCCACCTGCCTGATGTTCACGATGTACGAGTTGTGTACCCTTACAAAAGGAAGCTTTAACAGGCTCTCTACTTCTTTTAGCCGTTTGTAAACCAGCAATTGCTCGTTGGCTGTGGCCAAGCGCACATACTCTTTTTCGCCTTCAAAATAAAGGATGTTTTCGAGGTGGATTTTGTTTAGGGTTTTACCCGATTTGACAAAGAAATATTCGTCCTGCAACATTCCGTTTTCGGATGCCTTTGCAGGTTCTGGCTTGTCAAAATAGAATTCTATTTTCTGAATGGCAGATAGAAAGCGTTTCAGCGTAATGGGTTTAAGCAGGTAATCGATGGTTTGGTAGCTGTAGCTTTCGGCGGCGTGTTCAGAATAGGCGGTGGTGAATACAATTTTTACGCCAGGAGGCAATAAACCGGCCAATTCCATCCCGTTTAACATGGGCATGTTGATGTCGAGAAAGACAAAATCGACCCGATTTTCCTTCAAATAAGCCAAGGCCTCGAGCGCATTGTAGCAGATGGTAGCCAAGTTCCAGTCGGTGGTTTGCTTCACCAGCACTTCGAGCAGGTTCACTGCATTCGGCTCGTCGTCAATGATCATGCAGGTTAAACTCATTGTATCGGAATTTTAAAGTAAGCCATAAAATAGCCTTCGGCTTCGCCGGTACGCAACTCAAAATCGTCGTTGTATAAAATAGCCAAGCGCTTGCGCAGGTTTTCGATACCCGAACCCACGGTACGCTCGGGTTTTGCCGCTACCGTGTTGATGGTTTTGAAAATGAGGGTGTCGCCTTCTTGCAGCAACGAAATATCAACCTGATTGTTGGCGCTGGTTTTGTCTATGCCATGCTTAAAAATATTCTCTACAAAGGTCATCATCAACATGGGTGGTATTTGATAATCGTCAGCGTAGTCTTTTGTAAAATTCAGGGCAATCTGATGCCTGATCCTGATTTTTTCCAGCTCGATGTAATTCTCCAGAAAATTCAGTTCGGTGGAAATGAAGACTTTTGTTTTTGGGCTATCATCAACAAAGTAACGCATCATATCGGCCAAACGCTCAATCAATCCTGCGGTTCTCGGCGCCTCAATGTAAGCTTCGTAATAGATGTTGTTGAGGGTATTGAACAAAAAGTGGGGCTGCACCTGCGATTTGAGCAGGTTGAGTTCGGCCTGTGTTTTTTGCAACAGGATTTCTTCCGTCTGTTTTTTCAATCCGAAATAGGCCAGGGCAATCCTGAAGATGAAGCTGAGCAGAAAAATAAGCAAGCCACTGATGCTGATGTAGAGCAAGCGAAGAAAAGTGGTTTTCTCGGGCATGTCGTGGCCAAAAAAGGTATTGTACACATAATTGACCAAATAGCCCTTCGAAATGCCATAAGCCAGTAAAAAAACGATCACCAAAATTACATAAAGTGTTTTTTGGTTGCGTTCGTAAAAACGTGGAAAGAGCCAGTTGATGTTACCGTAAATAATGAGGGCATAAAATAGGGTATTGATGAGGTTGAATACAAAAGACTGGCCAATGGTGCTCAGCGGCAAAGTAGAGAAGAATGAAATCAGAAAGATGGCGGTCCACACCAACCATTGAAACTGTGTCGTATTTACCTTCTTGGGGTCTAGGAAATGCATTGCTAAATATACAAAGTTGCTACTTAAGCTGCACTGCGGCTTCAACCATTTGCCCCTAATTTTAAACCGATGTGCCAATACAACAAAACCGGGCTGTGGTTAAAAATATCTACCATATGGTTGAATGCATGCCATTAAAAAAACTTCAATTCCAACATTTGGTATTCAATTAAACGCAAAATGATGAAAAAGTTGATTTCCCTGGGTATGGCCCTTGCAATGGGCAGCCTGTGGTCTGTTGCCCATGCACAAAAAGTAGATACCATCCGCTTAAAAGACCAGCGCCTGCTTACCTCGGCCTTGAAACCTGGCCTCAAACAATACCTTGTTTATTTTCAGATGCCGAAAAGTCCAAAAGACCTGAAATATTGGCTTTGGCTACGCGACATTAAACGAGAAAACAAACATGGAGAAGACGTATTTGCCATCAGTCAGCATTGGTATGGCAGCGACAGTACGACTTACCGCGAAGTATATTCGCTAAACCGTGCCAAAGATTTTCTGCCGATTTACCATGCCGAAACCGTTGCAGGCAAGCGCAAAGCCTTTAACTGGAGCGCTGCCGGCATTACAGGAGCCGATACCGTTGCCCAAAATACCCAAAAGGCCTTCAAGCTCGATTTTAACCAACCGTGTTTCAATTGGAACCTGGATATCGAAACTTTCGAGATGTTGCCTTTGGCGGCGGGCAAGACCTTCGCCATTAATTTTTACGATGCTGGTTTTGATGTGCCTAAATATGTAAACTATACCGTAACCGGCAGCGAACTGCTGCATACTTTAGATGGCCAAAAAGTAGATTGCTGGCTGTTGCGCACCGAAAGCGAAAATAGGGGAGCCAAATACGTGCAGACTTTCTGGATCAGCAAAAAAGGGCACGAATTATTGAAAGAAGAAGATGCTTTTCCAAATGGCTATCGCTACAAAGTGAAATTGCCGGCACTGGCCCCTGATGTTTATGCACGTTTTCTCAAAAAATAGACAGCTATGAAATTAAATCCTTTTAAATATGCATTGTTGGTCCTGCTTTTTCCGTTTTTGGCCAACGCACAGCAAACGCCACAGGCTATTTTGCAAAAAGCGAAATCGGTTATGGGCCTTGATCGCTTAAAAAAACCAGTATTTCATTTTTACTATAATGAAGTCAGTTTGGGACGAGAACAATCCGACCGTACTTATGCGCCTTTCTTCACAACCGCTACCCAGGCCGAAGTTTGGTACAGTGCCCAGCATAATGTGCAGCGCATGGAGCAAAATACCATTCGCGTGGGTACGGGCCCGGGCAAAAACCCGGTTGTGGTGTACAATGGCGTCGGCAAAAATTATTTTGTGAGAGATACGGTTTATAAGCCCTTCCATTTTGAGTACGATAAGCTGAATGTTTGGATGGTGCTGCTCGATTGGTTGGCCGATCCGGAGGTAAAACAGGTCAAAAATGAGCGGTATCGTGATTTTGGCCGTTTGGTGCTGGCGCGCAAGGCTGCCGTTGGCGAAGAGCGTTTGTTTATAGATCCTAAAACTTATTTTCCAATCAAACTCGACTATTACGAACTGCATAGTCTTTGGGGGCAGCAACACATTGAAGTGGTTTACAGCAACTGGAAGCTAACCGATAACAGTTTTTATCCCAATTCGGCCTTTAGGCTGGAAGACGGCGAGCCAATGTTTTATCGTACGCTGGGCAAAAGCGACCTGTCTGATTCGCTTAGTCTGTTCAGCAAAATCGGAAGCCTGCCGGCAACAGGGCCTAAGCATGTTAGCCTGGAGTGGTATAGTTCTGAACAGCCAACGCTCATTAAAGTGAGCGAAAACACTTATTTGAGCAAAAACAGGATGTATACCGAAACATTTACCCGCGTTGGCGATACCATTTACCTGTTGGATGCCACGCTGAACGAAGAAAGAGCCAAACAAGACGAACAACTGATTAAAAAAATATTTCCGGGCATCAATAAGTTTGTACTGGTGGTTACCGATTTGGCCTGGCCTCATATTGGGGGCATGCGCTATTGGGTGAGCAAGGGAGCAGCCGTAATCTCGCATCCGGCATCGAAGCAGTTTATAGCAAAGGTGGTTGCTCGCAAATGGATTTTTCAGCCAGACGAACTACAAAAACATCCGGTAAAACTGAAATTCGTAGCCGTAGAGCAGCTTAGGGCGCTGGCCAACAACCAACTGCAAATATTTCCGATAAACGGTATCGGCAGTGAGGGCGCTTTGGCTTGTTACCTGCCTGCCGATCAATTGCTTTGGGCCAGCGACTATATCCAAACGGTATCGTCGGCTTCGGCCTATGCCAAAGAGGTGGTTGATGCAGTAAACCGCGAAAAACTCAAACCGTTAAAAATGGTAGCCCAGCATGTAGGGCTAACCGATTGGCAACAGGTTTTGAAGATAAACCCATAGCGGTGAGGTTGGGTAACCATTAAGGGGTTGAGTAAATCGTGTTTAACTTTCATTCTCTTAATTCCTTAATGGTTAAATGAATAATGCTTTATCTTTTTGAGACTAATTCTTTAACCAATGCCAATTGCCATACTTTGCGGGCTCAAAAAAAGCTTCGGGCAAGGGTACATTGGTCTTAAAATCGTGGTAGGCCTCGGTTTGGATCAACTGGTTGTTGGCAAAAATCTTGATTTCGGTTTCATGCCATATCTTGTTGATGAGCTGATGCTTAGCAAAATGGCACTCCAGCCGGCTTTTTTCCTTTTGTTGGATCATCCTAACCAAATAATGGTCCTTGGCGTCGAACCATAACTGGCTTTTGCTGCTGTCGGCACTGGCGGTGCCAAAAACAACGGCAGCGCGTCCGTTCCAGGTGGTTTTGTAGCTTTTGCTAAGGTCAAAGCCATCGGCACCCAATTTTTTGAATACTTCATCGGCTTTATCGTAGTACATGCCTCCCAACAAATAAATCAGGATGTTGGGGTTAACCACTGGCTGACTGGCCTTGGCTTGCCTAAAGTTGTAGGCCGTGTCGCCTCGGTAGATAACGGCATTTCCCGCTTTCGGATCTCCAAAATCAATGCGGAACAAGCGTGGAAAAATACCTGCTTCGTACCAGGTTTGCGTACGACTTAACGTATCGGCCTTGTAAAACCCTGTTTGTTGCGTAAACGTGATGGTCTTTGGCCATTTCCCGTAAAATTTTTGATGGATTTCCCTAAAATCCTTGCTCAAAGTTTGGGCACCTGCATTTAATGCCCCAAAAATTAGTGCCGTAATTACACAGAACAAACGTGTGCGTTGAAGTTTTGACATGTTGAGTGCTTGTTTAGCTTTAAATTACGAAATAAACTGAACGGTTGTGTATTTATTGAAGAATGATGAACTTGACCCCTCTAGCTATCAAAAACCTACATCATGAAAAACAGTCGGCCCGCTTAGGCTTTATTCGCCTGTGGCCATGCGCTGGGCATGCCTCCAAATCGAGAACAACACAAATAACCTAAATATATCATCAAAATTTATGAAAAAAAGTCTCCTTATTTTTTGTTTATCCCTGCTTTTTGTACACTTGGCCAAAGCACAGGAACTGCCTTCCGAACTGCAAACGCCAGAAGTGGTGTCGCTTAACCGCATGCCCATGCGCGCTTCGGCATTTGCCTACGAAAACAAGGAATTGGCCAGCAAAAGAAACAAAGAAAAATCAGCTTATTTTATCTCCTTAAACGGTACCTGGAAATTCAATTGGGTACAAGATCCACGCAAACGCCCCTTGGATTTCTACAAACCCGATTTCAACGACTCGAAATGGGATAATTTTAAAGTGCCTGCCAACTGGGAGGTAAACGGCTATGGTTTACCTATTTATGTGAACCAGCCCTACGAGTTTGCCGGTCGCAAGCTAACTGGCAACAGGATGAATCCTCCTTTCGATATTCCTGAAGACAACAATCCGGTGGGTTCGTACCGCAGGAAAATCACCATCCCTGAAAACTGGAAAAACAGACAGGTATTTATCAGTCTGGGTGCCGTAAAATCGGCCTTCTTTATTTGGGTAAACGGCAAAAAAGTGGGCTATAGCGAAGACAGCAAGCTGGCTGCCGAATTTGATATCACCAATTATGTAAAACCAGGCGAAAACACCATCGCCTTACAGGTTTACCGTTGGAGCGATGGCAGCTACCTCGAGTGCCAGGATATGTGGCGCATTTCGGGTATCGAACGCGATGTTTACCTCTACTCGACCCCAAAAATAGACGTACGTGATTTCAAGGTCATCGGCAATTTAGACCCAACCTACACCAACGGCTTGTTGGATGTAAACCTGACCGTAGAAAACTACAAAATAGATCAACGCACCAACCACAGCAGGCCCGACAGCTTTTATGTAGCCCTCGATTTGCAGGATGCCAAAGGCAATACGGTTTGGAAAGATGCTACAGGCGCCAAAGCGGTTTTGGGCAATTACAAGAGCAATGTGGCTTTTAAAACCCAAATCAGCAACATCAAAACCTGGTCGGCCGAAATCCCTTACCTCTATACTTTATACATTACCTTGAAAGACAAAAGTGGCGAAGTGCTCGAAGTAATTCCGCAGCGCGTGGGCTTCCGCTCGGTAGAAATTAAAGGCAGCGATTTGCTGGTAAACGGCAAGCGTATCTTCCTAAAAGGCGTAAACCGGCACGAACACAATGCCACGCAAGGGCATACGCTTACCCACGACGATATGCGCAAAGACATGGAAATGATGAAAAAGCTCAACGTCAATGCCGTTCGCCACTCGCATTATCCGCCAGATCCTTATTGGATGGAACTTTGCGACGAGTATGGTTTATACGTAATTGACGAAGCCAACATCGAATCGCATGGCCGTTACTATAGCTTGGAAACCACTTTCGCCAACGATAAAAAATGGCGCATACCGCATTTGGAGCGCATTACCAGGATGTACGAGCGCGACAAGAACCACGCTTCGGTAATTACCTGGTCGCTGGGCAACGAAGCAGGCAATGGCGTCAACTTTTACGAAGGCTACGAATGGCTGAAACAAAAAGACGGCAGACCGGTACAGTATGAGCGTGCCGAAAACGACTTCAATACCGATATGATCGTACCGCAATACCCTGACCCGAATTGGTTGGTCAGGTACTCGAACGGCAAGAGCGAGCGCCCAATGATCATGAGCGAATACGCACACATCATGGGCAACAGCTTGGGTAATTTTAAAGAATACTGGGATGCTATTGAGAGCCACCCGAAACTACAAGGCGGTTTTATCTGGGAGTGGATAGACCAAGGCATTGATACCGTTAAAAACGGCAAACGCATTTTGGCCTATGGTGGCGATTTCCCTTTGCAGGGCCCGGTTAACGAAGATTTTAGCGACAACAACTTCTGCGTAAAAGGCGTGGTAACCGCTTACCGTGGCTTAACTCCGATGGCTATCGAAGCCAAAAAGGTTTATCAGTTTATCAAGACCAGCTATTTGGGCAATAACCAAATCAGCATAAACAACAGCTATTTCTTCCGCGATATTGCCAACATGCAATTGGATTGGCAGTTGTTGGAAGATGGCAAGCTCATTGAAACAGGCACCTTGCCAACGCTCAATATTGGTCCGCGTCAATCTACAACCTTTACCTTACCTATTAAAGCTAAAGCCAAAACAGGCAAGGAATATTTCCTAACCGTACGCTATCGCTTAAAAACCGAGGAACCATTTTTAGAAAAAGGCTACGAAATAGCTACCGACCAATTTGTTTGGGCGGGTGCGCCAAAAACGGCCACTTATGCCGAAGTGAAGAAAGCACTTAAAGTGGAGCAAACCGCCGATCAGGCCATCGTCAAAGGCAGCGATTTTACGCTCACCTTCGACCTGAAAAAAGGCACGTTGAGTAGCTATGTCTCCAAAGGAAAAGAATTGTTGGTGGAAGGTCCGCAACCAGGGTTTTACCGTGCCCCAACCGATAACGACATCGGTGCCGGCCTAAACAAATCGTTGCGCATGTGGCGCAATGTGTACCAAACTACCGATCCAGCGCAGAAAAAAGCGACGGTAAATGCTACCGCAGATAAATTTGTCTTGACCGTTCAATCCACCTTGTTAAACGGCGACGCGGTAACCACACAGGTTTTTGAAGTATTGGCTGATGGCAGCATTTTGGTTAAAAACAAGTTCGATGCGGTTAAAGGAAAATATAGAACCATGATGCGTATCGGCAACGATTTGCAACTGAACAAGGCTTACAGCAATATCGAATGGTATGGCCGCGGACCGGGAGAAAACTATTGGGACAGAAAAACCGCTTCGCTGATTGGGACCTACAAACAAACCGTTGACGAGCAGTATTTCCCTTATGCCCGTCCGCAGGAAAGCGGCAACAAAACCGATGTGCGCTGGGTAAGCTTTACCGATAAACAAGGCAAAGGCCTTCGTTTTGAAGTGGCCGATAGCCTGTTGAGTTTTGGTGCTTTGCCTTATGCCGTTGAAGATTTGGATCCGGAAGCCGAAAAGAAACAATACCACTCTGGCGAATTGGTTAAACGCAACCAGATTTATGTACACATGGACATGAAACAGCTGGGTGTTCAGGGAATTGACAGTTGGGGTTCGTTGCCCTTGAAAGAATATCAAATTCCTTATCAAAATCAGGAGTATAGCTATTGGATTAAACCTATTAAATAAAATGAAAGCCAAATTATTTCTTATCATGGCATTATTTGTTGGTGTTCAGGCCTTTGCTCAAGAAGCAAAACTGGCACCAACGCCACCCATGGGCTGGATGAGCTGGAACCTTTTGGCCGATAAGGTTAACGAAAAAGACCTGCGCGAAATGGCTGATGCGATGGTGGCCAATGGCCTGGTCAAAGCGGGGTATCAGTATATCTTTATCGACGATTGCTGGCAGGGCGGACGCGATTACAAAAACAACATCATTGCCGACCCTAAAAAGTTTCCCTCGGGCATTAAAGCCCTGGCCGATTACCTGCATGCCAAAGGCATGAAATTGGGCATTTATTCGGATGCCGCGCCTCTAACCTGCGCAGGCTATACCGGTAGCCTGAATTTTGAAGAACAAGATGCCAAAACCTTCGCTTCTTGGGGCGTCGATTATTTGAAATACGATTATTGCGGGGCACCCGAGGATGTAGAAACCGCCAAAAAGCGCTACACTAAAATGGCCAATGCCCTACGCAAATCGGGTAGGGACATTGTATTGGGCGTTTGCGAATGGGGCCCGCGCAAACCCTGGGAATGGGCCGCACAAGCCGGCGGACAAAGCTGGCGTGCTACTTTTGATCTGCGCGACAAATGGAAAGATAAAGGCAACGGCATTGATGCGGTTGGCGTAATGGACGTAGTTGATCGTATTGCCGAGCTGGGCCAATATTCTGGGCCGGGCCATTGGAACGACGGAGATATGCTCATTATCGGGCTCAAAGGCCATAAAGGGCCATCGGGCGATTTGGGAGGCAAAGGCTGTACCGATACCGAGTACCAGAGCCAAATGAGCTTGTGGTGTATGCTCAACTCGCCCTTGTATATGAGCAACGATTTGCGCAACATGAGCAGTGCTACTCAAAAAATCCTATCCAATGAAGAAGTGCTGGCCCTTAACCAAGATGTATTGGGCAAGCAGGCCGAACGCAAAATCAAGAATGAAACCTGGAATATTTTCGTAAAACCCCTAGCCAACGGCGATGTTGCTGTGGCGATTTTGAACCGGTCGGAAACTGCCCAAAATGCACAGGTTAGCTTTGCCGATTTGGGCCTGATGGGCAAATACGAAATCAGGGATTTGTGGCAGCACCAGGTATTGGGCAAAGACAAACAATGGAAAGGAAAAGTTGATACGCACGAAACCAAAGTGTTCAGACTGAAGAAGATTTAAGCATGCTCGATTGATCGTTTGCAGTTCCTTTTCGGCAAAGGATGCCCAAAGGAAGGGTTGGTTCAAAAGTAACCTTTAATCGCGATCAGCTAAACCCATAAGCCAATAAACAAATGAACCAAAAATAAACAAGTTACATCCACATGAAAAAACAACTCACCTTAACCTTTTTTGCTTGTGCGCTCGCCTGGGGGGCAAGTGCGCAAACTACAACCAAAGATCCGGCTACCGTGCTTATTTCGCCACAGCATACCTTGTCTAAAGACGATGTCGAGTTTAGAAAAGCCATTAGCGAATGGAGCGACAATACGTTAAAAAGCACCGACTATAAAAATATCAAAGCCCATCCATCGGCCGCCATATTTCCAGGCGCACCTAAAGCGGGCTATAAATTTATCGACCGCGAAGTGGCCATCAGCCATCAAAAAATAGCCGATAGCTTGGTCGATATTGTTTCCACCCTGGGCTACTCGAGCCCTTGGGCCAATAACCTGTACAGTACCGGCCTGTATGCCGTTGCCGGCGAATACATCGAAGTGGTTTTGCCAAAAGACATTGATGCCAAGGAAGTGAGCGTGCAGATTGGTTCGCAGTCAGACCGCCTCAACACTTGGGTAGCCGGTAAAGAAGACTGGCGCCGCATGCCGATTATTACCAAAAGACAGGAACTCAAAAACGGCAGCAATAAATTGGCTTCGCCTTTTGGTGGCTTGATTTACATTTCCATTTCGCCAAAGAGCGCGAACAAAAGTTTTAAGGTAACCATCAAGCATGCCATCACTTCGCCTTTGTTTGTATTGGGCAAAACCAGCGACCAGGAGTGGGCCGAGCAGCTTAAAAACAACAAGGCTCCATGGGGCGAAATGGCAACCGAAAGCGTGATTTTAACTTTGCCCGATTCGGTATTGCAAACTGTTAAAAATCCTTCAGAAGTGATGAAGCTCTGGAATTTGATCGTAGCCGGAGAAATGGAACTGGCACAGATCAATCAGCCTTTTTACAGGGCACAGCGACTGGTGGTCGACGAGCACATCGGTGGCGGCTATATGCACAGTGGCTATCCGATTATGATTCACCATTCGCCAAGCAAACGAATGCTGTCTAACGAAATCATGGCCAATCCGGCATTGTTGATGAAGCCGAGCAAAGGTGGTGCAAACTGGGGCTTTTTTCACGAAATCGGCCATAACATGCAAAACCTCAACTGGGTATTTGGCGGCACTACCGAAGTGAGCAACAACTTCTTTTCGCTGTACATGTTCGATCGGTTGATGGGCGGACACGACGATTCGCACTCGGGTGTTTCGAGCGAGAACACACAGAAGCAGATGAAAAAGTACTTTGCCGATGCGCCTAGCTACGAAAAGTGGAAGAAAGATCCATTCCTGGGCCTCATCATGTTCCGCCAGATGCAGGAAGGATTTGGATGGGAAAGCTTTAAATCCTTTTTCAGGGAATACCAAAAACTGGGACCAACCATTGGCCGCATGAACGACCAGCAGAAAATAGACCTTTGGGTAAAAACCTATTCCAATATTGTGAAAAGAAACCTGGTGCCATTCTGGAAAACCTGGGGTATTCCGGTAAGCGATTCGGTAGACAAGGAATTGTCGGTTTATCCAAAATGGATGCCTTTTAACTTCCCGCCACAGAATTAAATCCTTATGAAAGCACTATTGATCAAGAAGATTGCGTGCCTGGGCTTGTTGTGTGGCGTGTTGCAGGTTGCCTGGGCGCAAAACGAAACCAAGCACAACCTTGTTTTTAACAAATTGGCCAATAAGTGGGATGAGGCCATGCCTTTGGGCAATGGCATGCTGGGCGCCTTGGTTTGGCAAAAGGGCGACAAACTACGACTTTCTTTAGACCGCGCCGACTTGTGGGACGAACGGAAAGCGCTCGACATGAGCAAGCTCAACTTCAAGTGGGTAAAAGAGCAAGTGCTCAAAAAAGATTACCGTCCGGTGCAAAAAATCGGCGATGAGCCTTACGATAATGTGCCTTACCCGACCAAGCTCCCTGCGGCGGCTATCGAGTTCGACATCAGTGCCTTGGGCAAGGTAAAATCTAACGTGCTCAGCATCAAAGAGGCACTCAATACCATCAAATTTGAAAACGGAACGGTATTTAACTGTTATATTCATGCCACTAAACCAGAAGGCTATTTTAGTTTCGAAAACCTCAAATCAGCCGCTATTTTGCCTCAGCTTATGGTACACAACTATAACACCAGCGCAAATGGTACCAATGATAATAGCCATGCGGGCCAGGGATTGGGCAAACTGGGCTATGCCAAAGGCACGGTAAAGCAAACTGCCAATAGCATTGTCTACCATCAGCCTACAGCCGATGGCCATTATTTTGAAGTGCTCATCAAATGGCAGCAGCAGCCAGGCCATAAAATCATTGGTTCATGGACCATCAGCAGCAATAAGCCTGCGGTAATGGCCAACCTGTCTACCCAAGTAAAAGAACCAACCGGCTGGGATACGCACTTGGCGTGGTGGAAAAACTACTGGAAGCAATCGTCGGTTAGCTTGCCAGATACCTTGCTCGAAAAACAGTATTACCTCGAGCTGTATAAATTAGGTTGCGTATCGAGAAAAGGAGCGCCAGCCATTACCCTGCAAGCCATTTGGACAGCCGATAACGGAAGCTTGCCTCCTTGGAAGGGCGATTTTCACAACGACCTGAATACCCAACTCAGCTATTGGCCGGCCTATACCGGCAACCGCTTGGTCGAAGCCGCCACCTTTACCGATTGGCTGTGGAAAATCAGGGATAAGAATTTGGCCTACACCAAACAGTATTTTGGGGTAGAAGGCTTAAATGTACCCGGTGTGGTTACCTTAAATGGCGATCCCATGGGTGGTTGGATCCAATATTCGATGTCGCCAACGGTAAGTGCCTGGGCATCGCAGCATTTTTATTGGCAATGGAAGTACTCGATGGACAAAACCTTCCTGAAAACAAGGGCCTATCCTTACATCCACGATGCCGCTACTTATTTGGAAAATATTACTTACGTTGAAAACGGCGTACGCAAACTGCCGTTAAGCTCAAGTCCAGAGTATAACGACAACAGCATTAATGCCTGGTTTCTAAACTGGAGCAATTTTGATTTGGGCCTGAGCAAATTCCTGTTCAAGGTCGCCGCCGAAGTAAGCCAAGCCAACGGGCAAGCGGCCGAAAGCCAACATTGGCTGTCGATATTAAAGCAACTGCCTGATTTCGAAGTGAACGAGACGGGCTTTACCGTTGCCCCAGGCCAGAACCTGAACAGCTCACATCGCCATTTTTCGCAGTACATGGCTATTTATCCGCTGGCCTTGCTTGATGTAAACCGCGGGGAAGACAAGTTGCGCATCAGCAATTCGCTAAAACGCATTGAAGAAAAGGGCACCCGTGGCTGGTGTGGCTATTCGTTCAGCTGGATGGCTTCATTGTATGCCCGTGCCTACGAAGCCGATAAAGCCGTAAAACAGTTACAGATTTTTGCCAACAACTTCTGTTCGCCTAACAGCTTTCACCTAAACGGCGACCAAAAAGGCGGCCAATATTCGGGCTTTACCTACCGGCCCTTTACCCTGGAAGGCAATTTTGCCTTTGCGCAGGGTGTAAACGAACTCTTGCTGCAAAGCAGGGAAGGCTATATTGAGGTTTTTCCTGCCGTGCCACGCGATTGGAAAAACGCTTCGTTCGAAAACCTGAGGGCAGAAGGCGCCTTTTTGGTTAGTGCCCAAAAGCAGAACGGCGTTCCGGCAAAAGTTAGTATTAAGGCAGAAAAGGGTGGTTTATTGGCCATCAAACTGCCTTTTAAAATAGCTGTCGTAAAGGAAATAGACGCCAAAAGAGTAAAATTTGGACAAGACGGTTTGGCGCGGGTAAGCCTAAACAAAGGCGAAAGCATTAGCTTCGAAAATGGTTACGAATAAGAAACAACGATGAAAAAAAACATGCCTATCCTGCTTGGTCTTTTTGTGCTTCTGGCATGGCCAACCTATGCACAGCAAAAAACGAAAAAACCAAATATCATCTTTATTTTAACCGACGATTTGGGCTATGGCGACGTCGGGGTTTTCTTTCAAAACCAGCGGGCCCAGCAAAATAACAAGGCCTTGCCTTTTGCCCTAACGCCAAGTTTGGATCAAATGGCAGCCAACGGAGCCATTTTAACGCAGAGCTATTGCGCCGCACCGGTTTGTGCGCCGTCTAGGGCATCGATCCTTTTGGGCCAAAGCCAAGGGCATGCCAACGTGCGCGACAACCAGTTCGACAAGGCCTTGGCCAACAACCATACGCTGGGTACCGTGCTGCAAAAAGCAGGCTATAAAACGGTAGCCATTGGCAAATGGGGTTTGCAGGGAACGGGCAAAGACTGGCCAGCACATCCGCTAAATCGGGGCTTCGATTACTTTTATGGCTACATGCGCCATTCGGATGGGCACGAACATTATCCCAAAGAGGGCATTTACAGAGGCAAAAAGGAAGTTTGGGAAAACCGAACCGAAGTCTCGGCCGCACTCGACAAATGCTATACCGGCGATTTATGGACGGCAAAGGCCAAAGATTGGATCATCCAGCAGGCCAAAAGAAGTGCCGACCAGCCCTTTTTTATGTATTTGGCTTATGATACGCCCCATGCAGTTTTGGAACAGCCAACGGGTTCCTATCCGCAAGGCGGGGGCTTAAACGGTGGATTGCAATGGTTGGGCAAACCTGGCGAAATGATCAATACCGCGCATGGAACACCCGATAGCTGGACCGACCCGTTGTATGCCCATGCCACTTATGATGACGATAAAAATCCGGCCACACCCGAAAAGCCATGGCCCGACACCTATAAACGTTTTGCCACCACCACCAAACGCCTCGACGATGAAATTGGCGATTTGTTGAAGCTGCTGAGCGACCTAAAGATAGACGATCATACTTTGGTGATTTTCAGCTCAGACAACGGCCCTTCTATCGAAGCCTACTTGCCTAAGCCCAACGTACCTTACGAAGCCAATTTCTTCGACAGTTTTGGCCCTTTTGATGGCATTAAAAGAGATGTGCTGGAAGGTGGCATGCGCATGCCGGTCATTGCCCAATGGACCAAACACATTGCACCGAACACTGTAGTGGCTTCGCCCAATATTTCGTACGATTGGATGCCGACCTTTGTGGAGGCGGCGGGTTTAAGCGCACCGGCGGTTACCGATGGCGTTTCACTGTTGCCTTCGTTGTTGCAAAAAGGCAAGCAAGCCCCTAGTTTAATCTATTCAGAGTATTTCGAATCGGGCAAAACGCCAAACTACAGCGAGTATGCACCCAACAACCGTGGCAAGCTGCGCAACCAGATGCAAATGATCCGCATTGGCGATATCGTGGGGCTGCGTTACAACGTCAAATCGGCCAATGATGATTTTCAGTTGTTCAACGTGGTTAGCGATACCCATCAAGCTACCGATTTGGCCAAGGACAATGCCCAGTTGCAAGCACAAATGAAAGCCAAGGTGTTGCAGCTGAGAAGAAGCGATGCAGAGGCCAAACGTCCCTACGACGAGGAGCTTGTACCTGCCATAACGCTGGCTGCACCCCAAGCAGGAGCAGTACTGAAGGCCTTTAACGACAAAGCTGCTTGGGTGCCCAAAACCGGAGGCCTATCGGCCCTGCGTACAGTTACAACCAACGAAATTGCCATTAAGCCGGTAGCCAAAGCTAATGTTTACGAGTTTTCGGGCTATATCAAAGTTGCCAGTGATGGTTTATACACTTTTGCTTTAAGCACCAATGGCAAAGCCTTTTTGCGATTGCACGAAGCGGTAATCATAGATGCTGATTATGGCTATGTGGCCAATAAACAATTGCAGAACAGCATCAGGCTCAAGGCAGGCTACCATCCGTTTACCCTTACCGTTAAGGATGCCAAAACCATCAAGCTTTTATGGGCCGAAGATGGTGCAAGTGCCAAAGCAATCGGCGTTGGTAGTTTATACCATTAATCCATTGAAAAAGAAATTAATTAAAATAGGTTAAAACAGTTAACCGAGCTTTGTTTAATCAGATCAGAACAATAGCTTTACATACAGAATAAGGACCATCTAACCAAATGAAAACTAAATTAACCGCTGTTGCAGGGCTATGGTGCTGTGCATTGTTTGGCCATTACGCTCTGGCCCAAACTGCCAAGGTTGACAGCTCGCACGTACAAACATTGCGCATCGACCCGAACGCCGCCATGGGTGCGCCAGTCTCCGAAATTTTCGATGAGGTAAGCTTTACGCCCCTAGAAACCACTAAAGAAAGCCTGTTCGGCGCTATTGCCCAACTCGAAATCTTAAACGATCATTACGTCATATTCGATTACGACACCAGGGCTGTTTTAATCTTTACCAAGTCCGGCAAGTACAAAACCAAAATCGATGCATCCAAATTGCCATTCGATGCCGATTCGAAGGAACAAGGTATTTGGGGCTTCAACCTGCAGGAAGAGAATGGGGTAGGCTATATCCAGATTAATTCGAACAAGTTCTTTTTTTACTATGATATCAATGGGAAATTGGTTAAAAAGGTCAAGCCCGAAGATATGCCCGATAACAGGAAATATTTTAATGATAAGGTCAATTATGTTCGGGTTAACTATATCGCCAAAAAAGACGATTCGATATCGTATGATGTAGGCATCTACAATAAAAACAAAGGAATTTTAACCTATTTCCCTTTCAAGACCAACCGCTACAACGATGACGATTTTATCGGGGCAGGCGAAAATTTTTGGCTCAGCGAGCAAAGAGACCGGTTTTGGTTTACCCGCTTTTACGATTATTCTATCTTTGAGGGCAACGCCAATGGCCTTTCGCTCGCTTACAGGCTGATCTTTCCGATGAACATGTCGTTGCCCAATGATTTTGTTACCAATCCCATCTACAAGAAAAAACGCACAAAGTACTTCCAAGACAACAGTGGCAAGGTTTACAGTCTTGGCAATGTGATGTTTATTGGCGATAACCTGCTCTTTAGGTTAGGCGTTTGGAATGGTGCAAAAAAGAATATGCTGGCCTACAATGTTAAATCGGGTGCCTTGTTGTCTATGAATGATATCGAACCCGACGAAAAGAGCTTCTATTTGCCTATCAATGATTCTGGAGTGGGCTATGATTTTCTAAATAGGGGCTTTCTCTTGTACAAAGACAGCTATTTGTACACCAGTTATTCCTCACTCGCCATGTTTGCCTTTAAGGAACAAAGTGCCAGCAAAAACCCGAAGTATAATGCGGTTTTAACCGATTATTTTAAAACGCAGAATAGAAAGAGCAATCCCGTAATCATCCAGTTAAAACCTAAGAAAAACTAAGGTCTATATGCGTTTGTATAACGTTCTCCTTATGGCCATGCTATTGGCCTTTACCTCTCATTTTTGCGTCGCCCAACAAGCCAAGCCAGTGGCGCCTGGAAGCGTAAAGGGCATTTTAAGAGACACGGTGCATAAATATGTGGTTAAAACAGCCACCATTTCTGTTTACCGCGAAAAAGACAGCACTTTGCTCAATTACCAGTTGAGCAATAATTATGGCGAATTTAATGTAAAAAACCTGCCCGTTGGCATTCCGCTAAGGCTGGAAGTAAGCCATTTGGGCTATACAACCCTCGACCAAAAGTTTACCGTTGGGGCCAGCACCAATGTACACGATTTTGGTACCCTGATTTTGAAGGTACGCGATTTTACCCTCAAGGAAGTTGTGGTGAAAGTGCCACCCATCAGCATGAACGGCGATACCCTCGAAATCAATCCGGCTGCCTTTAAGCTTGATTCGAATGCCGTTATAGAGGATGTACTCCGTCGCACGCCAGGCATTACCCTTTGGGGCGATGGTGCCATTACCGTTAATGGCAAGGCGGTTACGAGTGTTTTTGTGGATGGAAAGGAATTTTTTGGAAACGATCCTAAAATCGCTCTGCAGAACATCAGCAAGCAGGCAATCCAAAAAGTACAGGTATATAATCAAAAGAACGAACAAAATCCGCTCGATTCGAACCTCATCATGAACCTCAAGCTCAAGACCAGCAAGAAATTCGGCATGTTTGGCAAAATAGGGGCGGGTTTAGGCACCAACAAACGATATGAAGCCGATGGCAACCTGAACATCTATACCTCAAAAATGCAGGTGGGCATAGTGGGCGCCAGCAACAATGTAAACAAGACTGCCAGTAGTGCATCTACATTATTGTCTAACAGCACTTTTAAGGGTATAGGGGCGAATATCAGCTACCAACCCGATTTTAGGGCTACAGGCATTGCCAAGCCCAGTACCGGTGGCTTGATATTCAAATATGATTTTAAGGAAAACCCCGACTACAACAAAAGAAGTAGCTTGTCTGTGAATTACTTTGGCCAAAACCGCGATTTCCAGAATGAGTCGCAGAATGAAAGCATCACCACCATTGCCAATGCCGACCAGCTGTACGGCAGCTCCAGCAGCAAGAGCCATTCCGATTATAACATCCAAAACTTGGATGCCATGTACCAATATGCCAATAAAAACCACACGGTAGACTTTACACAGCGCTTAACCAAAAACAATTCGCAAAGCAACAGCCAGTCGCTAAGCAGTTCGTTTGATAACCAGCGGGTATTGGTGAGCCAGAACGCCGCGGTAAACACCAGCGAAAGCCAAACGACCAATTTTCATTTTGCCGCTAATTACCGAAAAAGCAAATTCGATTTTACGCCGAAGGCATTTAGGCTGTTCAACTATATCAACGTTAACTATGCCTTAGATGCCAATTCGAACCAGAACCAGAGCAACAGCCAGTCCGATTTCAGGTCTTTCGTCAATACATCGACCAGCAGAAAACTAGAAAGGCGCTATGATAACCAAGTCGATAATACCCAGCAGAGCCTGGTCTTGGAGCTCCCTCAAATGACCAACATTTTTAAACTGAGCCGGTTTACTAGCCGTCTGGGCATGAGTTTGAAAAATTCGCTTAAACTGGGCAATACCAAGAGCATTAACCTGGCCGAAGACTTGGATGCCCTTACGGGTACCTATAAAAACAACAATTACCTGAGCAGCCGTTTAACCACCAATCAGCTAGAAGAACAGCCCGAACTGAATATACAACGGAGCTTTGGAAAAAGCCTGGCCAACCGCTTTTCTAAGAACCTGAGGTTTTCCGTTGGGTTGAGCCAAAGTATTATTGTGCAGGACAATAAATCGACGAAGAGTTTCCAGAACATCCGCAAAACCTATAGCCGGTTTTTGCCTAATGCCAATATCAGCTACTCTAACTTCCAATATGGCGATTTTTTTGAATCGATCAACATCACTTACCAGCAGAATATGCGTATTCCCAACATCAACCAATTGGCGCCGCTAACCGACAGCATTAACCTTTATAGTATTCGCCTTGGCAACCTTGGCCTGCGCGAGGCTCAAGTACATGGTTTTAGGTTTTCTTATAGCCATACCGACCAAAAAAAGAAGAACACCTTTAATTATAATGCCAGTGTCAATGCCGAAATGGTCAACAACGGCTTTGCCGACAGCCTTTTTGTGGATGCGCAGAACCGGCAGGCCAGCTATACCGTAAACGTTAATGGAACACGCACACTCAATGGGTCTATCAGTGTTAATAAGGCCTATAAGCTTAAAAAAGGCGAAATACAGCTGAGGCTGAATTCGAATATCGACTTTTCGAAAAATCCAGGCTACGTTAACGGCGTGCTCAATTTTTCCAACTTGCTGCGAAGCAATAATGCGCTCAATGTTTTTTATACGCTCAACGATAAGCTGGCTGTAGAAGCCAGTACCAGCTTTAGCCCTTCGCGTTCAAAGCAACGCAACTTTAATACCGAATATAGAGGAGCCAATTATATGAACAGTTTGAGTGCCAGCTACAATATCACCAAAAAGCTGACGCTGAGCAGCAACATTAATTTCAACAAGACTACGTCTAACAATACCGACGCCATCAATTTTACCATCTGGAATGCCAATGTTACTTACCGCTTCTTCAAAAATAACAGCGCAGAGTTTAAATTGGCCGCGTTAGACCTGTTGCACCAGAATACCAGCGCGATCATTTTTGCCAGGGCCAATGGGTTAACCACGGGCACGCAAACTGTTTTGCAACAATATTTTATGACTACTTTGTCTTATTACCCACGTATTTTCGGTACGCCTGATAAGAAAAAATAATAGAATGGCAGGCCGGAGAAGCCAGTTTTGTTTTTTTGAAAAGCCAAGACCGCATTTCATGGCAAAGCTCGCCCTGCTGTCCGCTTTACTTCGTGCCCGCTGCCATCAGGTTTAAGCAACAATGGCTGTGCTGCCCACAAAAAAAATCCCCGATCGAATTAACGGTCGGGGATTTTTTTTGCGAATAAACTTGGCTTACCAGTAAATGGTATAAAGTGCGGTTAGCAAGGCAATGATCACTAATGCGCCGATGGTAAAGCTTTTCGAAGTCTTGAACATGCTCGTGTCAACCTCGAGGCCTTTAGGAGTAACGCCCTTTCTGTTTTCGATATTGGTAATAATGCTCATGCCTATGATACAGAGGATAAACACAATGCCCATTCTGTCGATAAAAGGAATTTCGTAAATGCCTTTGTTGTCATAATTAGGCTGGAACAAGCCATAAGGAGTTAAGAAGCTGAGGTTTGCCCAGTTTGGCAGGAATTTCAAGACGATAGAGAAAATAAAACCTCCAATGGTCGCGAATAAGGCTGCGTTTGAAGTCGTTCTCTTCCAGAAGAAACCCAAAATAAACATGGCAAAAATACCCGGAGAAACGAAACCGGTGTATTCTTGGATATAGTTAAAGCCCTGTTTGCCTTCACCCATGAGCTGTTCGCCTATAATGACAGAAAGCACAACTGCAATTAAAATGGACACAATTACCGTAATCTTTCCAATGCCAACCAGGTTCTTTTCGGTTGCCTCTTTGTTGATGGCTTTTTTATAAATGTCTAAGGTAAAAATAGTGGCAATACTGTTGGCCTTGCCGGCCAACGAAGCTACTATGGCTGCGATAAGTGCAGCAAAGGCCAAGCCTTTAATGCCTATTGGAAGCAGGTTCAGCAAGTTTGGATAGGCTTTGTTTACGTCTACAACGCCTTTCGAATCCAGCATTTCGGTATGGAACATGCCGTATTTGGTGTAAAGCACATAGGCCGCGATGCCTGGCAATACTACAATTACGGGCATGAGCAGCTTTAAAAAGGCCGCAAATAGAATGCCTCCACGGGCTGTTTTCAAATCGGCGCCCAAGGCACGTTGCGTGATGTATTGGTTACAGCCCCAATAGTTAAGGTTTACGATCCACATACCGCCAATTAATACCGAAAGGCCCGGTAGGCTTACATAGTTTTTGTTATCCTTGCTAAAAATCATATGAAAATGGTCGTTGGCCTCGCTTTTCAGTATGTTTAAGCCATTTAATAGGCCGCTTGTGCCAGATTTGGTGGCAAGTAGCTCAAGCGCAATATAAGTGGCCACCAAGCCGCCCAAAATAAGGAAGAAGACTTGGATAACGTCGGTGTAGCCAATTACCTTCATGCCTCCAAGGGTAATGATGATGGCAAATACGGCAAGTAGGATAATACACAAAAAGATATGCAGGCCAGAAATATTGCTGATGGCTAAGGCACCAAGGTATAAAATCGACATGAGGTTAACCACAATATACAACATCAGCCAAAACACCGCCATAATCATAGCCACCGTGCCGTTGTAGCGCTGGTGCAGGAATTGGGGCATGGTAAAGATCTTGTTTTTGAGGTAAACCGGAATAAAGAACACAGCGACAACAATGAGGGTGGCGGCAGCCATCCACTCGTAGGTGGCAATGGCCAGGCCCATTTTAAAGCCCGAACCGCTCATGCCGATAAACTGCTCGGCCGAGATGTTGGAGGCGATTAACGAGGCGCCAATAGCCCACCAGGTTAATGAGCCTTCTGCCAAAAAATAGTCTTTCGAGTCGCCGGTTTTTGATTTCTTTTTGTAGTAGATGTAAAAGCCGTAAGCTGCTACAACGATGAAATAGATTAAGATTACAATATAATCCTTAAAGTCCAACAGGTTGTTTTTCATTAAAAAATATTTGGTTTAAAGTTTAGGTTTTCTAAATGTACAAAATCAGCATTTATCATTTTTAATTCTAACAAGATTATTAATGAACAAACGTTTGCGTTTGAGCGGATTGTCTTTTTCAACCGCAACTTTGCTACCCATATCCATCCTATGGATCAGATATATCGGTTAATCAGGTTTTCTAAATACTCCTGCCTGCCGCTGCGCTTTTCTGGTTCGCCGTGGGTTGCGGCATGGTTCCTTAAATCTTCCAAACTCAATTTGCCTTGTTCAAAAGCTGCGCCATGGCCGCCATCAAAAGAGGCATAACGTTCTTCCCTTATTTTGGGGTAATCCGATTTTTGCAAAATGGCATCGGCAGTAAGCAGCGCCCGGGCAAAAATATCCATGCCTCCAATGTGCGCATAAAACAGATCGGCAGGATCAGTAGAATTGCGGCGGATTTTGGCATCGAAATTTACGCCTCCGCCCTGCAAGCCTCCACCTTCCAAAATGATCAACATGGCTTCGGTCAGTTCGTTAATATCATTCGGAAACTGGTCGGTATCCCAGCCGTTTTGGTAATCGCCACGATTGGCATCTATCGAGCCCAGTAAGCCACTATCCACAGCTACCTGCAATTCGTGCTGAAAACTGTGTCCAGCCAAGGTAGCATGGTTTACTTCGAGGTTAAGCTTAAAGTCTTTTAACAGGTCGTATTGTTGCAAAAAGCCTTTTACGGTAGCCGCATCATAATCATACTGGTGTTTAGACGGTTCGCAGGGTTTAGGCTCGATCAAGAAAGTACCTTTAAAGCCTTGCTTTCGAGCGTAGTCTTTGGCTACATGTAAAAATTGGGCTAAATGTTCCTGTTCGCGCTTCATGTTGGTGTTGAGCAGGCTCATGTAGCCCTCGCGGCCACCCCAAAAAACATAGTTTTCACCACCCAAAGCAATGGTGGCATCTAAAGCGGCTTTTACCTGCGCGCCGGCATGGGCCAACACATTGAAATCGGGGTTGGTGGCTGCGCCATTCATATAACGTTCGTGGCTAAACAGGTTGGCCGTGCCCCAAAGCAGCTTTACGCCACTTTCGGCCTGCTTTTGTTGGGCATAGGTTACAAGTTCCTGCAGGCGGCTTTCGTTGAGCGCCACATCGTTGGTGTAATCTACCACATCTACGTCGTGAAAACAGTAATAGGGCAGCTGCATCTTGGTCATGAACTCAAAAGCCGCGTCCATTTTGTCTTTGGCGCGTGCAATGACATCTTTTTGCTCGTCCCAGGGAAAAATATGCGTTGGGCCTCCAAAGGGATCTGCCCCGCTGCCGTTAAAAGAATGCCAATAGGCACAGGCAAATTTGAAATGCTGGGCCATTGTTTTGCCGGCCACAACACGGTTGGCGTCGTACCATCTAAATGCCAGCGGATTATCGCTTTGCAGGCCTTCGAATTGGATCTGGCCAATCCCCTTAAAAAATTCCTTTGCTCCTTTTGTTACTTTAATCATGTTTAAGTGTTTTGTGCTGGTTATGATGACAAGGCTTTATTGAGCAGCACTTTCCAGTCTTGGTAAATGCTTTCGTAGGCTTGCGCATTTTGAGGTTCAATGTATTGAAGCGGTTGATGGTGTGTAAAGGCATCGGCCGGACTGGCAAAAATTCCGGCGCCAATTCCGGCACCTAAAGCCGCACCTACGCTACCGTTGCTATCGTAAAGCGCTACTGGAATTCCGGTAACGTCGACAAAGGTTTGGGTAAATACTTCGCTCAAAAACAAGTTGGCCATGCCGGCCCTGATGACTTGGGGCTGCATGCCATTTTCGCGCAAAATATCCAGTCCGTACCTAAAGGCAAAGGCAATGCCTTCTTGTACGGCCCTAAAAATACAGGCTTGGTTGTGCAGGTTCAGGTCTATGCCCAATAACTGTGCGCCGGTATATTGGTTGTTCAGCATGCGCTCTGCGCCATTGCCAAAAGGCAGTACCCTTAAGCCCCGGCTGCCGATGGGAGCCTGCGCGGCCAGTTCGTTAAGTTGTGCATAGCTAAGCTGGGGCGCAAAGTTGTGTTTGGCCCAGCGGTATAGGCTGCCCGTTCCATTAATGCAGAGCAACACACCGATATGCTTTTGGGCAGGGGTGTAGGTTACATGGGCAAAACTGTTTACCCGCGATTGCAGGTCGTAGGTAAGCCGATCGCTAATGCCATAAATAACACCAGAGGTGCCTGCTGTGGCGGCTACTTCGCCGGGTTGAAGTACATGGAGCGAAAGGGCGTTGTTGGGCTGGTCGCCCGATTTATAGGCTACCGGAATATGCGGACTTAGGCCCAAAAGTTGTGCAATGTCTTCCTTCACATAGCCGTGTATGCCAAATAAGGGTTTAATAGGAGGGATGAGCTCGGTTGAAAAGCCGTAATAATCCATTACTTCGCTGGAGATTTCGTCTCGTTCAAAATCCCAAAAAACACCTTCCGACAGGGCGGCTATGCTGGTGGTGCTTTCGCCAGTGAGCTGTAGGGCAATGAAATCGCCGGGAAGCATGATTTTGTCGATTTGCCTGTAGATTTCGGGTTCGTGTTGTTTTACCCAGGCCAGTTTAGCCGCAGTAAAATTGCCGGGCGAATTGAGCAGGTGCTGCAGGCAATATGCCTGGCCGATGCTATTGAAGGCCTGTTCGCCCAGTTCAACGGCACGGCTGTCGCACCAAATGATGCTGCTGCGCAAAGGCCGCTGCTGTTGGTCAACCACCACCAAGCCATGCATTTGATAGGCAATGCCGATAGCTTTAATGGCTTTCGGGTCGAATAAGCCCGAAGCATTGAGCCTGAGGATAGCTTGTTGCGTATGTTGCCACCAATCCAAAGGCGATTGTTCGGCCCAGCCCGGTTCGCGCGATTGGATAGGCATTTCTTCATCGGGATATTGGGCCATGGCCACGGTTTTTTGGCTGCCTATCTCCACAACTGCTACTTTAATAGACGAAGTGCCTATGTCGATCCCTAATAAATACATGAAAGCTGAGTTTTTATATTTGGTTATGCAAACGGTTGCATAAATATAGGTGCGCTATTCTTTATTGTCAAGTATTTTTAAAGAAAGTTTTGATAATAAGGGTTTTCTGGTGCAGAAAGCGGGTCGGAATTAGTTCCTGATTTCGGTCGATTGCCTTTCTATAAGCGCAGGTTCCAATATAATATGGTCAATCTGTTTGTAAGGATTTTCCTGTTGGATCATTTTCAGGAAAAGCTGGGCGCACTCGTGGCCCATTTGGTTGGCATGTTGGTCTATGGTTGATAGCGTAGGCGTGATGTAGGCCGAAAAAGCCTCGTTGGCAAAGCCAATCACCCCGATTTTCGGTGGGGTTTCGTTAATTTCGATCAGCTTCTTGATGACCCCGAGGGCGGTAAAATCGTCGCCAGCAATAATGGCATCGGGTTTTTGATGGTTACGCATCAACTTGCCCGCTCCAAATCTGCCGTCTTTGATGGATAAGCCTCCCAAAATGATATGCTCTTCGATCAGTGGCAACTGGTTGTCTTTTAAAGCCGCTTTGTAGCCGTTTAAACGATCATTGAATATTTTTACCCGATGGCTGGTCGTTACAAAGGCGATGGTTTTGTAGCCCCGGTCTATCAGGTGCTGGGTAGCCAGGTAGCCTGCCCTAAAGTCGTTGAGCGTTACGGTGGGTACTTTCAACTCGTCGTGCACCCGGTCGAACAGAATAAGGGGCTTGTGCTGGGCAATGACTTCGGCGAAATGCGACACATCTTCGGTTTCGAGCGACATAGAGGCGATAATGCCATCAACCTGCGCCTCCAATAAGGTTTTAACGCCATTGATTTCGTTTTCAACCGACTCGTTCGATTGATAGAGGATTACCCGATAGCCCATACCTTTCAAGCCTTCTTCAATGCTGTGGATAACAGAGGCGAAAAAATGGGCCTGCACGCTGGGTACAATGACCCCAATGATGTGGGTTTTGCCCGACTTTAAAGCAGAAGCTAGCCGGTTGGGACTATAATTGAGGCGTTTGGCAGTGGCAATCACTGCATTGCGGGTAGTCTCGCTAATTGCCGGAAAACCACTAAGTGCCCTCGATACGGTAGATACCGTAATGTTAAGCGCTTTGGCAATGTCGTATATGGTGGTTTTCTTTTTCAACAAGTTAAAGTAAAGTAAAATCCACGAAACTTTTTAGCAATCCAGTTAAAAAAATAAAGACCCCTTTCGTCTTCTTGTACACGCTGCGCCGGGTTTATGCAATCGATTGTATTTTTCTGTTTGTGCAAGATCTTGTGCGAAAACAAGTGATGTTCGTCAATTTGTGCTAAATTGGATGAAAATCTATCTCTATGAATACCAAACTTAATCTAAAAGGCATCAGCTGTATGCTGGCCTGCTTTCTATTCGGCTTTTTTGCCAATCCGCTTTGGGCGCAAAAACAAAACAGGCCCAATATTGTGATCATTATTTCAGACGACCATGCCTTGTCTACCATTGGCGCTTATGGCGCAAAATATGGGGCAAGTCCTCATATCGATCAATTGGCTAAACAAGGGGTAACTTTCACCAATGCCTTTGTCAACAATTCGCTGTGTGCACCAAGCCGAGCAACCTTGCTTACCGGTAAATACAGCCATGTAAATGGGTTGCGCGATAACCGAGACCAGTTTGATGCGGCACAAGATGTTTTTCCGAGACGCTTGCAGCAAGCGGGTTTTCAAACGGCATGGATAGGCAAGTGGCATCTGAAGAACTATCCGCAAGGTTTTGATTATTGGAGCATTTTGCCGGATCAAGGTCAATATTATAACCCAGATTTGATCGGCATGCAGGGAGATACGGTTAGGAAAGAAGGTTATTGTACGGACATCATTACCAACCTGACGGTTGATTGGCTCGACAAGCGCGATAAGACCAAGCCTTTTTGCGTCATTATTGGCCAAAAGGCGCCACACCGGCCGTGGATGCCTGATGCGAGGGATTTGAGGCGTTTTGAGCAGGTTAAATTTGCCTTGCCTCCAAATTTCTACGACGATTATCAAGACCGTATCGCCGCGCAAACCCAAGACATGAGCATAGCCAAAACCATGCAGCTGGGTTATGACCTGAAGATGAAAAATGATCCCGCAGATCCTAAAAGCGCCATGAATGCTACCAAACGGATGAACGCCGTGCAACAAAGAGCGTGGAATGCATATTATGACTCGGTGCAAAACGACATGGTTAAACAACAGCTGAGCGGAAAGGCCCTGATCGAATGGAAGTACCAGCGCTACATGAAAGACTATTTGGCCACTACGGTTTCGCTGGATCGAAATATTGGCGAGATTATGGACTACCTGGACAAAAACAAACTGTCTGAAAATACCATTGTGGTGTATACTTCCGATCAAGGCTTTTACATGGGCGAGCACGGCTGGTTCGACAAGCGCTTTATGTATGAAGAATCGATGCATGCCCCTTTTATCATGCGTTACCCGAAAGTGGTGAAACCCCATTCGAAAGTATCGCAATTGGTGTCGAATGTAGATTTTGCGCCTACTTTCCTAGATTTGGCGGGGGTGTCTGTTCCGAAGGAAATCCAGGGCAAATCATTTGTGCAGGTATTGAAAAACGGCAAAGAGAAAATCAGGGAGTCGGTGTATTACCATTACTACGAATTTCCGGCCGAGCATAGCGTGCGTAAACATTTCGGAATCCGTACCGATCGTTATAAGCTGATCAGGTTTTATGGACAACAGGATTTTTGGGAGTTTTACGACCTGAAAACAGATCCGCACGAAATGAAGAACCTGTACAATGACAAGTCGAAACAAGCATTGATTGCCACCTTAAAAGCAAAACTGCTGGCTTTGACCATCGAAAACAAAGACCAATTGGCCGAGGGGATCTTGAAAAAAGAAAATTAGTCTCCCAAGCTGTCAATTCTTTTGATCAGTTCCATGCAGGCGCGTCCGTTGTGGTAGGGACACTTCCAAAAACCGGCCTTGTCTTCGCCCAGCATCACGCTGTAATCGCTGCGGAGGCCCCAAAACCATTCGCCGTTTTTTTGGTCTTTCAGGTGTTTTTTTACAAAATCCCATATTTGCAGGGTGTGGCGCAAAAAGTGCTCGTGCCCGCTGATTTGCCAGGCATTAAAAAAACCGACCATGGCTTCGGCTTGTGGCCACCAATGTAGCTCTTTGACCCAGTGTTTATGGGCGGGATCGTATTCGTACCAGAGGGCTCCATTTTCATCAAGTCCTTTTAAACTGGCGTTGGCCATTTGCAAGGCCAGTTGTCTGTAATGAACGATGGTCGTTTCGTTTTTTAAGGCATGCGCGGCTTCTTCGAGCAGCCAGGAGGCTTCAATGTCATGCCCGAAAGAAATCGGGGTCGATTTTACTTTCCAGTCGTTGTCAAAAAACAGCTGGAGATGAAAGGTATGAGGATGAATAATGTGTTCGCTAAAATTCTGCAGCAGCAACTCGATGGCTTTTTTCAGGATTTCGTTGGGCCAAATGCCGTACAGGTTGGCGTAAGCCTCGATGATGTGCAAATGGGTATTCATGGTCTTCTTTTCGTTCTGGTCTTTGGCGCTTAGCCTTTGGTCGGCGATGTTGGTCCATGCTCTGGTAAATGCTTCAAAATAGCCCAATTGGGTGGGGTCAAAACTGTAGAGCTCGATGAGCCTGAACGTGGCTTTGGCCAAGTCCAAGGCTTTTGGATTTGCCGTGGCCTTGTAATATTCGGCGAGCGCATAAATGGCAAAGGCCTGCCCATAGATTTGCTTTTTGCCGTCGAGTAGCTGGCCTTTGGCATCGACCGACCAATAAAAACCGCCATCAACCTCATCTGTAAAATGCTGTACCAGGTAATCAAATGCACGATGGGCGAGTTCCAAATGGACCGCTTTTTTTTGAAGCAGATAGGCTGAAGAAAAGGTGTAAAGTATTCTGGCATTAAGCACAAGGCCTTTGGGCGCCTCGGCATTGACTTGGTTCTGATTATCGATTTGCCCATAAAAACCACCATTTTCTTGGTCTACCGTATACTTGGCCCACCAGGTGAGCAAATCTTCCAGTTCGGCATTCATTTCCGATTTAAACTGATGCAATGTGGCGGTATTCATGTATTAATAGGTGGCTTTTCCGTTTAAATTGGCTATAGTTTGAGTGCCGTGCAGGCTTTGATTTGCTTCAATGATGTCGATAATTGTGCGTACAGAAGTGGCCGAACGCAAGCCATCGGCAGGGTTGTTCATCACGTAATCGGTAAGCTGTTGTATCGTGCTGGTGGCTACATGCATGCGAGTATCTGAAGAAGCGTAGTAAATATACACCGTTCCGTCTTCATCGGCAATCCAGCCATTGCTAAAGGCTACGTTCGATACATCGCCCACGCGCTCATTACCTTCCGGAGCCAAAAAGTAGCCGGCAGGCTTGTGCGTAACCTTGGTCAAGTCGTTCAGGTCGGTCATGAACATATAAAGTACATAGCGTAGTCCAGCGGCGGTATTTCTTACGCCATGCGCCAAATGTAACCAACCTTGCGGCGTTTTGATCGGTGCTGGTCCCAAGCCGTTTTTGGCTTCGTAAACCGTGTGGTAAATTTTTCTGTCGATTACAGTTTCTTCCTCAATGATGGCGTTTTCGATATTGGCCGCCAAACCAAAGCCAATGCCGCCACCGTTGCCGGCCTCTACAAAGCCATCCTGCGGCCGGGTGTAAAAAGCATATTTGCCATTCACAAATTCTGGATGCAGCACGACGTTTCTTTGCTGTGGCGACGGCGTTTTCAAATCGGCCAGTCTTTCCCACTTTACCAGATCCTTGCTCCGGGCGATGCCACATTGGGCGATGGCCGCCGATTGATCGCCTGCTGGAGCCGACTGATCTCTGCGCTCGGTGCAAAAAAGGCCGTAAATCCAACCGTCTTCGTGTTCAACCAGCCTGATGTCGTACACATTGGTGTCGGGCTCGTCGGTTTCCGGCATTATTACCGGGTAATCCCAAAAGCGGAAATGGTCTATTCCGTTAGGGCTTTCGGCAATGGCGAAAAACGATTTGCGGTCGGTTCCCTCCACACGGGCCATCAAGATATATCTGCCTTGCCATTTCATGGCGCCGGCATTGAGCACGGCGTTGATGCCAAATCTTTCGATCAGGTAGGGATTGCTTAGCGGATTGAGGTCGTATTTCCAGTTGAAAGGAACGTGCGCGGCGGTAAGTACCGGATGCTGATAGCGGTTAAAAATGCCATTTGCCGTTTCCAGTTTAACATTAGGAGTATTGATCAGTACTTCTTGATCGTGGGCTAATTTTGCAATGCGTTGTTCGAAATTTGTATTCATGGTATGTGTTAGTCTTCTAGTTTGTTCCACCAGGTTCTTTTTAAAATGAAAATAATAACCACCAGCACGGCAATGGTGAAGCCCAGGGGCTGGTACATGCCGGTAATGAGGTACATCGGAAATATGGTAAGGCATAATTGGGCAACAATGCCCAGCGCTACGTTAAACATGTCAAGTCCGAAGTTTTTGTTGGCCTTGAAATTGGGGTCTTGGGCAGCTACCAACTGGTGTATGGGTTGCCAAAAGCCCCAGGGCCTTACGGTTCTGTAAAATGATTGGAGTACTTGCGTGTCTGTTGCAGGGGCGGTGTAGGTACCAATTAGGCAACCGATCAGCGAAAGTACAAACAGCAACGGCCACCAGTATAACGGCAATCCGGTGGTTACATAAGGCATCAGCAAGGCGGCGCCAACGCCAACGGCCATACCCCAGAAAAAACCATTGGCATTAAAACGCCACCAGTACCATTTGAGGCAGTTGGCGGCTACGTAGCCACCGTACAGGCCGCCTACAATCCATTGCAGAATATCATTGACGTTATGGGCCAAAAAGCCAAAAAATACGCCTACTACCACCACCGCAATGCCAACCATATAGTTCATCGACATGATTTTTTTGGTGCTGGCCTGCGGGTTAAGGTATTTCAGGTAAATATCGTTTACAATGTAGGCCTGTGCAGCATTGAGTGTGCCACTAAAAGTACCCATAAAAGCACCGAGCAAGCCGGTAAGTACCAGGCCCAAAACGCCAACCGGCAAGAAGTTGTTGATGGTAGCCGGCAAGATGCGTTCAAAATCGGTAACGCCATCGGGGCCTTTCAGGTAAAGCTGGTTGTAGTAAAGCAGGGCCAGCACGGTTAAGCCGGTAATCATAGAGTAGCGAATGGGCAAAAGTACAATGCTCACAAAACCGGTCATTTTGCTGGCTTCCTTGGGGCTGCGCGTACTCAGTACTTTTTGCATGTCGTAGTTGGGAGCCGGGCCAGCCAGCGAAGCGAAAATGCCCTTCATGAGCATCATCATAAAGAAAATGCCAAACAGACTGAAGCCATCGTCGGCTATTTTTTTGTTGGCCTCAGCGGCGATCTTGCTCCAGTCGAGGTTTAAATGCCAGCCAAAGAAGGGGTTGTTCCAGCCTTTGGGTACGTTGAGCGATTGATGCTGCAAATGCTGTACGGCAATAACGCCAATAGCAATGCAGGCCAAGGTCATGATCAAATATTTAATGGCATCGCCCAGCACAATGCTATGCATGCCTCCCAAAATTGAATAGAACATGGCAAAGAGCGTAAAAACGATACCATAGAAATGGGGTACATATTTGTCGGCTACCTGAAAAGGCACATAGTCCTTAATCAAATCCCAAGGCACAAAAACCTGTACAAACTTGCCCAAGCCCACAAATCCATAGGCCAAAAAGCCCAGACAGCTGATCAGCGCAAAGGCGATAACCACGATATGCGAACTTTTGACGCCCTTGCCTTGCAGGCCGAAGCGGGTTTTGAGCCATTCGGCACCGGTTGTTGCGTTCGATCTCCGGAGCCATTTTGACAGGAACATCATCATAAACACTTGGTTAAAAACCGGCCATAACCAAGGAATCCAGATACTTTTGAAGCCGTAAACGAAACAAAGAGCTACCATCCACATGGTGCCGCTAATGTCGAACATGTCGCTGGCATCGCTGAGACCCAACATGTACCAAGGCAGTTTTTTGCCACCCATTAGATAGCTTTCCTTGTCTTGCTTGGCTTTGTTTTTCATGTAAAAGCCAATGAGGATCATGGTAGCCAGATAGGCGAGGAGAATAAGAATGTCGAGGAGATGGAGTTTCATTTTTTGGCTTGGTATATTTTTAGGGTGCTCAATTTTTTCTCGAACAAAATTTTAGGGTTCTGGTAAAATCTTTGAAAGTCGTTGGCCGATGCCTGGCCAGGGTAAGGTGCGTAGTAGTGCATTTTTTTCATGCTGGGCGAATAGCCGGCGTTGCGCCAAACCAATACATAAGCCACCGGAAAATCTTTGATAACGGGCCATAAAGTTTGGGTCCACCAGTTGGTGTCGGGTATGGCCTCGTAACCCGTTTCGGCAAAGGCCATGGGTTTGTGCTTGGCCTTTGCTATTTGGGTGAGCAGCGTCATTTCGTGCCGAACGGCCTTGATGAAGTCTTTTTGAGGCTGGGTGTCGAATTGATAATGGTCAAAGCTGAGCAGGTCTACCACGTCGTCGCCAGGATAACGTTCCAGGTAAGCCGTCTCGGTAGTAAAATCGTTGGTGTTGTAAACCACGATAAGGTTATGCAATTGCTTTTCGGCTCTTAAATAGTTGATGGTAAAGCGCCAGGCTGCCTTGAGTTGTGCAGGGGTTGACGTTTTGCTGCCCCACCAAAACCAATCGCCAGTGAGTTCGTGGAATGGCCTGAACAGGATAGGGATGGCTTCGCCTTTGGGACCTTGGAGACTGTGCATGAAGCGGGCTGCTTTATCGAGCCACGATTTGTAAAGCTCGTGTTTGGCGCCTCCCGGCAAGATAGAGGCCACTGCATTTTGGGTAGTATCCCAAGATGAACCACCGCTTAACGGATTGTTGAAATGCCAGCTTAGGGTAATGATGCCCCCACGTTGATAGCCTTCTTTAATGTATTTCCGCATCTTTTCGAATGGCACACCATCAATGTTATTGGCCGAATCGAGTTCAATGCGGGCCATGTCCCAGCCGTATACTGCAGGATAATCGTTTACAACGGCTTTGATATCGCTTTTGCCGTTAACGTATTTCCAGTTTACGCCGTAGGCCAAGTCATCCTGATGGCCAAACAAGGTATGTTTTTGGCTGAGCCGATAGAGGTTTTTATACAGTATTTGGGTAGTTGCCGTGGCTCGCGCATCGCTCAGTTGCTGGGCTTTTGCCCACCACGAAAGCAGGCAAAGGGCAAGGGTAGCTAAATAGGATCGGTGTATCTTCATGTAAGGGGCATTTATTTGGGGGAGAGTACTTCTTTGATGGGTTTTCCTATTTCGTGGCCATTCTCGAATTTGACTCCTAAAAACGAAGCAATGGTTTGGGCAAGTTGGTTTTGGTACAGTTGGCCTTTTTGCTTCACTTCGCCCAGGGGCTTGGTATCGGGGCCCATCACGGCCAAAAATATTTCGTTAGAGTGGGGTACGCTATAATAATGGTGTTGCCAGTTGTCTTCGTAGCCTCGGCCATGGTCTTCGGTAATGATAAAGGTGGTTTGGTCTTTGTAAAACGGATCGCTCTGCATGTAGTTCCATAAATCGGCAATCATGGCATCGTTGTAATTGGCGGCATCTAAATAATAATCGTATTTGCCACTGTGGGCCAAAGCATCGGTTTCGATAAAGCTCAGTTGCAAAACCCTCGGATGGTTCAATTTTACGTATTCCTTGGCCAAAGCATAGGTAATGCCGTCGTGTCGCTCACCACCTCCATAATCTTTGGGCAACCAATGCTGCAGGTCGTTCAGTGCCTTTTGTACCTCGCTTAACTTGTCGCCTTTTACATTGTTGAAACCCGAGTTGATGGGGAAGCCCGAACGTTCAGCGTTCAGGATTTTATAAAAAGCATCCCACGAGGTAAAAGTAGCCACTTTGCCTTTAAACTCGGGTAATTTGTTCAGAAACTCCAGCACATTGATGTTGTGGTTGGCCGGATGCGAATTGGAATTGATCAGCGTATCGGGATAGCCCGTAAATATTTCGTTGTAGCCAGGGTACGAAAACCAATAGCGGTTGGTTACATTAACCATGTTACCGTAGTTGCGGTCACCATAAATCTGTCCATGCTTGGCCAGGTAATTCCAAAAGAAGGGCATGAGTTTTGCCCTTCTTTGGTTGAGGTCTGTGCTCCAGTACTTGCGTACGCGCCAAGCTGAGTCCTGCGAGGTGAATTTCTTGCCAAACAGGTTGCTCGAATCGGCACCATTAAACAAATCCTTCCAGCGGTAGCCATCAAAAGTAATGACCACCACGTTTCGGGTTCGTTGTGCAAAGCTGGTTTGCAAGCCCAGCAATAGGCAAATGGTAACTAAAACTAAACGCATCTGTTTCTTAATAAAAGCCTACGTCGTCGATATAAATCTGCGAGGCTAGGCCACTGAATTCCTGAAAAGTAATATAATCTATGGCAGTAGGGCTGCCGATGTTGATCAAGGGAATTTGGTAGTCTGTCCAGGCGCCTTCGGTTAATACCAGATCGTAAGTGCTCTTTGCCGGGGTTACCGAAATCCTTACTTTTTTGCCGGCAGTGCCCGGACCTCCGTAAATGGAGATTTTCAAAGTGGTATAGCCGGTAGTGCTGAAAGTTGGGATGCACCTGAACCTGGCCGCGCCGAAGCCCACGGTAAATTTATGCCCGATGGCGATGGTGCCACGTCTTACGATAACATTTTGGGTCATGTCGTAAGTGCTGCTGTACGAGGTATTGCTCCAGCCACCACGCAAGGCATCATCAAAAATGATATGCTTAAGGCCAAAGGTTTTGCTGGCGGTAACCGATCCGACAGGCGTGGTTACCACTACTTGTCCGTAAGAAACACCAGTTGGTACTTTGATCTTGATTTCGGTTTGCGTGCTCGAAACTACGGTAGCAGCAACGCCATTGATGGTTACCCCGGTTAAGCCTTTAAAGTAATTGCCTTTAATGGTGACCTGGTCGTCGGGATTGCCAGCCGGCGGATCAAAGCTGGAAATAACCGGTGCGGGTTGCATGATCTTGAAGTTGAGCGTGGCCGAGCCGTATTTGGTGGTTACTGTTATCGGGTTGTTGATCGGGTCGGTTAGGTTAGCCGGAATTTTGACCGTAATGCTGGTTTCGTCGGCATAGGTGAGCGAATCGGCAGCCAAGGTGCCATTGAAATCTACCTTTGAGGTGGTGCTCAGGTTGGTGCCTTTAATGATAATCCACTCGCCATAGCCTACCGAAGCCAGTGGCGTAGTGCGGGCGCTCAGGTTGGTTACCTCACTTAAAGTGGGAGGCGCCGTATTTTCAGACTTGTCTTTTTTGCATGAGCCCACCAATAGCATCAGCACGGCTGTTAGCATGCCAAAACCAAGTGTTAATCGAGTTCTTTTCATCATGTTTTGATTTAAATTTATGACTAAAAACTATTTTACCAGCCGGGATTGTTACCCTTGATGGCCGTATTGGAGTTCAATTCGTTTAATGGCAAAGGCAGGAGGAGGTTTTTCAGCGAACGCACTTTGGAAATGTTGTTCTGCCCCGAACTGATTTTGTTCATCACCTGCAGGTAGATGCCCCAGCGCATCAGGTCGAAACGTCTGATGCCTTCGAGGTTGAACTCGCGGGCGCGCTCGGCCAGCACAAAGCTGCGGAACTGCTCTGGGGTCATGTTGGCCGGTGCATTAGTGGCATTGGCCCTGCCTCTTACGGCATTTAAGGCGTTATAGGCTGCCAAGGTAGCGCCGTTTACCTCGTTTTCGGCTTCGGCATACATCAGCAATACTTCCGAATAACGCAGGAGCGGATAAAACGCATCGCTATTGGCTACGTTAGGGTCGGCAACGCTGCTGTATTTGATCACATAAGCTCTTTCGGCGGTAGTACTGCCGGTGTTGTTGTAGGTAATGCCGTTTACTACTTTGTACTGGGCGGCCTGCCACGATGGGTAGAAAATATAAGTGCCCTGCAAGGTTTGATAGTTGTGGAATACGCCCTCTAACACACGTTTGTCGGCATCTTCATAATCGTTATAGTGGTTGTTGGTGGTCCAAACCGCACCTTGGCCAAAGGTAGATCTGGCCGAAAAATAGGCGCAAAGGTTGTTTACAAAGGCAGTTCCAGCTAGCGACTGCAGTTCCCACATCTGCTCTTTCGAGTTGCGGCCTGCAATGCTCCATAGGTCTTTCCAGCTGGTAGTTAGCGAGTAAAGCCCACTGGTAATCACCTCATTGGCTTTGTCTCTGGCCAAGGTGTAATAAGCTTTGGCATCTAATCCTTCCAATCCCTTCACTACATCTTTGGCATAAGTGTAATAGCCATTGTCGGTGCCACCACGTACGGTTACATTGCCCGTTGAGGCGCCCGAGGCCATGGTGAGGTAGGTTTTGGCTAAAAAGGCCTTGGCTACGCCTTGGTTTACGCGACCAGCTTCGCCAGCTTTGGCATGGCCCAGAGGTAATAACATGCTTTCGGCGGCTTTAAAGTCGCTGATAATAACATCGTAGGTTGCTTTAACCGTGGCACGTGGCACACTGGTTTCCGGGTTTTCGGCCGACAGCGATTTTAAGCGCAAAGGAACGCCTCCATACAGCTGTACCAGTTGAAAATAGGCCCAACCTCTTAAAAAGTAAGCTTCGCCCAAAATCCTGTTTTTAATATCCGGATCGATGTTGGTAATGTTAACCACATTTTCTAAAACCGTGTTGGCGCGGGCAATAATGGCGTAGCAGCCTACCCAAGGCCTGTCCCAGCCAAAATAGGCCTGCGGATTGCCGGCTCCGGTAGTGCCCAGAAACCAATCGGCCCCCGATACATGGTCGTCGTCTAAAATGGTCATGTTCCAGAAAGGCTGCAGGTACAAATCGTAGGTATACAGCTCGTTGTATACCCCGTTGATGGCCGCCTTGGCATCGCTCTCGTTGCGGTAAAAATTTTCCGGCGAGTAGAAGGAATAGGGCTTTTCTTCGAGTGCCTTTTTGCAAGAGCTCATGCTGGCTACCCCCATGAGGCCGGCCAGTGCAATTATATAAGTTGAAATCGCTTTCATAATGCTAGGTTGAATAGGTTAAAAACTGCAGCGTAGCGACAGGTTATAGGTTCTTGAATTAGGGTAGCCGCCGAGGTCGACGCCAAACAGCGCAGGATTATCGCCATAGCTGTTGATTTCAGGATCATAGCCAGAATAGTTGGTGAAAGTAAACAGGTTGTTTACACCAAAGGCCACCCTGAGCGACTTCACCGTTTTTGAAGTAATAGGCACATTGTAGCCCAGTGTGACGTTTTTGATGCGTACAAAGCTGCCATCCTCAATAAATCTTCTGCTAAACAACTGGTTCCTGAAAAACTGGCGCATGATTTTAGGGCCGGTAGCTTGGCTGTTGTCTTTGCCCTGTGCCCAGGCGCCATCAAACATATCCTGGGTGATGTTTTTGTTGGTGCCCAGGTTGCCGTTAAAACGGGTGTTCATGTTGATGATGTCGTTGCCCTGCACCCCATTGATAAAGATGCTCAGGTCAAAGCGCTTGTAGCGGAAATTGTTCGTAAAGCCAAAGGTGTAATCCGGATTGACGTCGCCAATAAAGGTGCGATCGGTTTGCGAAATGCTGGTTGGATCGTTGTCCAGATTCTTATACTTGATTTCGCCAATGGTTCGCAAAATAATGGCGTCGCTTTGGTTCGCATAAGCCGGATCGTTTCTTACCTCGGCTTCATTGTCGTAATAGCCATCTTCTACATAGCCATAAAGTGCGCCGATGGGTTTGCCTACGGTTTGGATAAATGGCGCATCGCCGGTAGAAATGTTGCGGCCATACTGCTCGGTTACATCTTTGCTCAGGCTCAGGATCTTGTTACGGTTAAACGAGACGTTAAAGTTCGAGCTCCATTCGAAATCTTTTTTCTTGATGATAGCGCCCTCTAAAATTACTTCCAGACCCCTGTTTTGGATCGAGCCCGAGTTAACCAGCTTGGTTTGAAAACCTGTTGAAGAAGGGATAATCAGGTTCTGCAACAGGTCGTTGGTAATTTTTTTATACAAGTCTACATGCAGGTTCAGCCTGCTTTTGAACATGCTTAAATCCAAGCCGAGGTTGTAGGCTGTGGTGGTTTCCCATTTCAGTTTTTCGTTGGCCGGTCCGGCATACAGATCATTGGCCAAGCCTGTTTGTACGGCGCCGCCAAAAGGATAGTTGTATACGCTCAGCTTAGCCAGCGAGGCATAAGAGCCAATGCCTTGGTTACCGGTTTGCCCGTAGCTGAAGCGTGCCTTAAGCTCGTTGATGACCTTGAGGTTTTTCATGAAATCTTCGTTAGAGACTTTCCAGGCCACACCAGCCGATGGAAAACCCGCCCATTTGTTGTCTTTGCCAAACTTGCTCGAACCATCCTGGCGATAAGAAACGGTTAGGAGGTAACGGTCGTCATAGCTGTAGTTGGCACGGCCCAAAAACGAAATCAGCGTAGATTGATACCTGTTGGTGATAACCGGCAACACGGTTTCGCCCGCGGCCAGGTTTTCGTTTTCCAAGGCATCGTTAGGGAACGTTTTAGCTTCGGCCCTTTTGCTTTGGCCGTTGGTGCGCTCGAAGGTGCCGGCACCCATTACATTAAGGCTATGCTTGTTGAGCTGTTTGTTGTAGGTCAAAATACTTTCGGCAACGCCACTGTTCCATAAATTGTCTGATTTGAGGCCCCAGCCTTTCACGGCAAAGCCTTCGTAAACGCTTCGTGGGTAATATTGGTCCCTATTGCTCGAAGCATAGTTGAAGCCAATGTTCTGCCTAAACTTGAAGTCTTTGAGGAAAGTAGCTTCCAGGTAGTTGGAAGAAAAGATATTTAATCCCTTGACGCGGTTCAGCACATCGTTTACATAGATTTGCGGATTGGTAATAAAGGCATCGCCTACACCATCGTAAGCCAAAGCATCGGTTAGCGTAGAAGGAAAAGTGATGGCCGCACGGATTACACCCGCACTGGCGGCATCAGATTTGTCGGTGCCTGTTTTAACGCCGTTGGTTGTAGAACTGGCAATAGACGTGCTGGTGCCTATTTTAATCGTTTTACTGATGTTCCGGGTCAGGTTCATGCTCAAGCCGAAACGGTTGTAGTCTGAGTTGGAAATGGTGCCTTCCTGGTTAAGGTAGCTGAAAGTTAGGCTGTGGCTGCCTGCATCGGTGCCTCCCGAAACGTTGATCGAGTAGTTTTGGTAAAGGCCTTTGCGAAAAATACGGTCCTGCCAAGAATTGTTGTCGCCAACAAAATCCTGTGGACCTCTGGCATAATAAGTATGGCCAGGATTTAAAGGATCGGGCAGTTGCGTGCCTGGATAGGGCAAGGTATAATTGGTGCCGGTGTATTTGTTGGAGTTGGCATAGGCCAGGTTTTGGTAAGTGGCATATTCAGCAGGATTCAAAACATCGAGGGTTTTTGAAACTTCGGCCTGTCCCACCGTAAAATTGGCTTCGATCCTGTCTTTGCCGCTTTTGCCTTTTCTGGTGGTAATGAGCACTACGCCATTGGCGCCACGCGATCCGTAAATGGCTGTGGCCGAAGCATCTTTCAGGATGTCGATGGTTTCGATGTCGTTGGGGTTGAGGAAAGACATGGCATTCAAGGTCTGTTTTTCATCATCGCCGATTGAAGCCGGCGTAGAACCGCTGCTCGAATTGTTGAAAGGTACGCCGTCGATTACATAAAGTGGCTCGGTTCCCCCTAAAAAGGAGTTGGACCCCCTAATTCGGAGGCTTAATCCGGCACCAGGCGCGCCGTCGTTTTGGGTTACATTAACACCCGCTACTTTCCCCTGCAGCGCCTGCAACACATTGGTTGGCGCATCGGTAAGCAGCTGATCTCTCCCAATTCGGGTAACCGAACCGGTAAGATCGGTTTTTTTCACGGTGCCATAGCCTACAATCACCACATCGGAAAGCATGGTGCTTTTGGTTTTTAATACCATGTTGAATGTGGTTCTGGTGCCGATGGTGGCTTCTTGCTCTTCCATTCCTAAAAAGGTGAAAACAAGCGTTTGGGCATTGGCGGGCACATTGATCGCAAAGTTTCCTTCTGCATCGGTGCTTACCGAAGTTTTGCTTCCCTTTACGCTTACCGAAACGCCCGGAAGCGTTAGCCCGTTTTCGTCGCTTACCTTTCCGCTAAGCCTTCTGTCTTGTGCGAAACAGGTGGCGAAAGCTAGGAAACATACAAGTGCAGCCAATAAATGTTTGGTTACTTTATTCAGCATAAGTCGTTTTATTTGGTTTACTCAAAAGTAGGGCGCAATATAACGCAATGAATAATACTATTTTATCCATTTATAGTATTTTTATCGCTATGTTATACCCCGTTTTAAAATTTGAATTACTTTAGTGGTTGTAATCAGGTTTTTATTGATGATTTACGGCAGGTTGCCTTATATTTGATTGTGATATTATTTTATCCATATAGTTGATGTTATTTATTCATTTATCGTGCAGAACAATATAATCAAAGAAATAACCCCGCTAACCAATAGCGATTGTTTCACCATTTTCGAGCGGACAAAAAAGGATTTCGATTTCCCTTTGCATTACCACGAAGAAATGGAATTGAACTTTATTTCGAATGCCGGCGGCGCCCGTAGGGTAGTTGGCGACCATATTGAAGAAATAACCGATATCGAACTCGTGCTCATTGGCTCAAACCTGCCCCATGTTTGGGAAACCCATAAACTGGCCGGCAAGGAAATACATGAGGTAACCATCCAGTTTCATAAGGATCTTTTTGACGAAAAGCTGTTGCGCCGAAACCAATTGAGGGTGATTAGGGAAATGTTCGAAAAATCGAAATGCGGTATTTTGTTTTCGGCCGCCACGGCACAGCAGATCGGTCCGCGTTTAGTCCAGTTGAATAAAAAACATGGTTTTGACTCGGTACTCGAGCTCATGTCTATCCTGCACGACCTTTCTACTTCTCGAAACATGCGCACCCTGTCTGACTCGACCTTTAGCCAGGCCGAATTTTCGTACAGCAGCCGCAGGGTAGAAAAGGTAATGGAATACATCAATTTCAATTTCGATAAACAGGTAACCTTAGGAGAGGTGGCACGCATTGCCAACATGACCGAGGTATCGTTCAGCCGGTTTTTCAAAAGTAGAACGGGCGTAAGCTTCATCGATAGCCTCATCGAAATCAGGCTGGGTCATGCTTCCCGCAAGCTGATCGATACCACCGAGGCAGTTGCCGAAGTGGCTTATAACTGCGGTTTTAACAACATCTCTAACTTTAACCGCATTTTTAAAAAGAAAAAAGGCTGTACGCCAAAAGAATTTAGAGAGAACCTGTCTGGCAACCGAATTTTTGTATAAGATGAAAAACTTTTTTTTGATACTGGCTTTAGGGATGATGGCCTTGGCTGGTCGGGCCAATCCTGCAGGAAACAAATTTTATACGGCCGATCACCAATATATCCAATACACGGGCCGGTTCGACTTTTCCAATCAGCTGCGGCCAAAGGTTTGGGCCTCGGGTGCCTACGTGGTGATCCGGTTCAAAGGACCCTCGTGTATGGTGCAGCTCAACGACGAAATGCTATGGGGCACGGTGCATAATTACATCGAAGTAATTGTTGATGGTCAGCCGGCCCGTAGGTTACAGCTCAAAGGGAGAGAAAATACACTGGAATTGGCCAAAGATCTTTCGCCTGGCGTGCATACGCTACTCATTTGCAAAGATACGGAGGCCGAAAATGGTTATATCGAACTCCTGGGCTTTTCTTGCCGCGAATTGTTGCCTCCACCAACCAAGGCCAAGCGCAAGCTTGAATTTATCGGCGATTCGATTACCTGTGGCTTTGGTGCCGACGAAAGCGCAATCAAATGTGGTGCACCTCATGCGCAGTGGTACGACCAGCACAATGCCTGGATGGCTTATGGGCCTACCACCGCACGCAGCCTTAATGCGCAATGGCACTTGTCGTCGGTTTCGGGCATAGGTTTGATCCATAGTTGCTGCGATAAGCAAATACTGATGCCCCAGGTGTTTGACAAGGTCAGCATGGCTAAAGATAGCCTGAAATGGAACTTTGCCAATTACCAACCCGATGTGGTAACGGTGTGTTTGGGCCAAAACGATGGCATACAAGATTCGGCCAAGTTCTGCAATGCCTATGTCGGTTTTGCCAAAACCCTGCGCAGCTATTACCCTCAAGCCAAATTGGTGTTTTTAACTAGCCCAATGGCCGACCAGGCACTCAAAACGGCATTAATAAAGTACATTACGGCTGTTCGGGCCACTTTAAACAGCCAAGGCGAACGCAATACAGGGTCTTATTTTTTTGTAAAGCGATCTATAAAAGGCTGTAGCAGCCACCCTTCGATGGCCGAACAGCAAGAAATAGCCCAAGAACTCACCACTTACCTTAAAAAGGAGATGAAATGGTAAGGTTTATGCTATTGCTTTGTTTGGCTTGCTGTGCAAATTCCCTGCAGGGGCAGGAATTGTTCAGGATGAAAAGTGGCGTAAATTCTCGCTTAATCAGCTTCGAAAATATGAGCGGAGCCAAAGGCAGTGGAGGCAAGGAAAATAATGGCGCTAAAGGCCATGCTACCGAGACAATTTTTCCTGGAAAGAGCAGGACTATTGTCGACTACCTGGGGACGGGAATTGTGCAACGTATTTGGTGCACCATTAGCGAGCGTAGTCCAGAAGTGTTGCGTTCTATCCGTATCCAAATGTATTGGGATGGAGATGCCAAACCAGCAGTGGATGTGCCTATTGGCGACTTTTTTGGATTGGGTTTGGGGCAGAAGCGGCCTTTCGAATCGGTTTTTTTTAGCGATGCAGAGGGTAAATCCTTCAATTGCTTTATTCCGATGCCTTTTCGCAAGCAGGCCAAAATCATTTTTGTAAACGAGAGTCGGCTTCAAGTGAACCTTTTTTATGATGTTGCCATTTTAGAAACGGCACCACATCAGGATGATGTTCTTTATTTTCATGCTTATTGGAGTAGAAAAATCAAAGCCGATCTGGGTGAAGATTTTGAGATATTGCCAAAAATTACTGGGAAGGGACGCTTTTTAGGGACTAATATTGGCGTTATTGCCGATTCGCTATATCAAGGTACTTGGTGGGGCGAGGGCGAAGTAAAAATGTATATCGACGAAGATGGTCCCTACCCAACTATCAATGGAACAGGTACTGAAGATTATGTAGGCGCAGCCTGGGGCTTAGGAACATTTAACCATCAATATCAAGGCTGTTTAATTGCCGATAATAAAATGGGCTATTTTGCATTTTATAGGTATCACGTACCAGACGAGATCTACTTTACCCAGAGCATGCGGGTCACCATTCAAGAATTAGGCGGTTCGAGTTTAGAAACCGCGAGGGCTTTGCTGAGCAAAGGGGTAAAAATGAAACCGGTAATTGCCAATTCTAAAATTGGTTATTTGAAACTGAATGCCATGAATCCCGCTCCGCATTTAAGTGATGAACAATTTCGTCCAGGTGGCGTTTTATTCTATCGCATTGACGATTATTCGGCCACGAGTTATTTTTATCTTAACCAAACCAGTAACAATTTACCAGCTCTACAGCCATTAGCTATACGTACACAACAATTAAAAACCATAAAATAATCCCGATGAAAAGATTTCTTTTATTCTTCTTGCTGATCAGTTCGTTTGTAACGGTAAATGCTCAAAACGATCCTTTCTTAAACGAAATTAAGTACTTTAAAAAACAGGATAGCCTGCATTTTCCGCCTAAAAAAGCCATTTTGTTTATTGGCAGCTCTACTTTTACCAAATGGAAAGATGTACAGGACTATTTTCCGGGCCATACCATCATTAACCGTGGTTTTGGAGGCTCTTCCTTGCCCAATGTGATCCAACATGCCAACGATATCATTTTTCCTTACCAGCCTAAGCAGATTGTAATTTATTGTGGCGAGAACGATTTTACAGGTGGCGACCATATCACGGCCGACACCGTAACAACGCGTGTCAAACAACTCATTGAACTGATCAGAACCAAATATCCGAGGGTGCCAATCGCTTATATTTCGATTAAGCCAAGTCCTTCAAGGCTCAAATACCAGGCTAAAATGATTGAAGCCAATGGCATGATAGCCAAAATGGCTAAAAAAATGAGAAGGGTAACCTTTATCAATACCTACAATTCGATGTTCAATGCTGATGGAAGTATAATGCAGGACATCTTCTTGTCGGATAACCTGCACATGAACGCCAAAGGTTATGCCATCTGGCAAAAAATTATAGAACCTTATTTGAAATAAACACCTTCGAGCGTTTGTTTTAAAATTCTTAGTACCTTAATGGTTGGTCTTAGTCTTTCACCGCCTTAGACACCTCAGAATCATTTGCTTGGCTACCTGCTTTCTCTTTTAACATGAAGGAATTAAGGGCAATAAGCTGATGGTGTTTTCGGTAGAGGTGACTTTTAACTTCTTAATGGTTGGCACCTAGGCTACCTGCTTTCTCTTTTAACAGGAAGGAATTAAGGGCGATAAGTTCATGGTGTTTTGCATCTGGCTGAAATCCTAGCTTCTTAATGGTTAAGCTATAAGCTGCATGTTTCTATGCCCATTTTGTCTTAGTCATTATTTGCTCAAGCCGTTCATCTTAGCCTAACTGGGGTGTCTTCGGTGGTGAATAAAAAACTGTTGGTTTGTCTTCTAAAAATCACAAAACGCAACAATGCTTTGCAGATTATACCAAACGGTATATATTTGTTTAGTCAATTGAAAATAAACATGTCGAAAGCAGAACGGACAAAAGCTTACATCATCGAAAAAACTGCGCCAATCTTTAACAAAAAAGGATTTGCCGGTACTTCTTTGGCCGACATGACAACTGCCACCGGGCTAACCAAAGGAAGTATCTATGGCAACTTTGCCAATAAAGACGAAGTGGCTCTTGCCGTTTTCGACTATAATTTCAAACGTGTAAGCTCGGCTATTGGTAAAGAAATGGCCAAAAGAACCAAGGCAAAAGACAAGCTCCTGGTATTTGCCGAGTTTTATTCGCAGGTTTTTGAGCCACCCCTAGATGCTGGAGGCTGTGCCGTGCTCAATACCGCTGTTGAGGCCGACGACACGCATGACGCCTTGAAAAAGAGAGCCGCACAGGCGGTTTTATCCTGGAAAGCAAATATTATCCAAGTTGTAGAACAGGGCATCGCCCATAAGGAACTAAACGAAACAATCATACCCGAGCAGGTGGCGCTAACCATAATTGCCTTGTTTGAGGGAGGCATTATGATTGCCAAACTGCTGGAAAGCAAAACAGCGATGCAAATGATCATGGATTCGATGCAAAAAATGATCGAAGGATGGAGCTGATTTTTTTTAACCAAAAATATACCGATTGGTATAAAATAGAAAACATACCCAACTCTTCAGTACTATACAATTAATTATAAATTTTTAATCTAAATCACATGAAAACAACAAACAATACCATACTAATTACCGGCGGTAGTGCCGGTATTGGTTTCGAAACTGCAAAACTGCTCATTGAAAGTGGCAACCGCGTTATCATCATTGGTAGAGACCAAAAGCGATTAGATGAAGCGGCGAAACAATTGGGCAAGGTAACCGCCATCAAGGCGGATGTAAGCAAGGCGGCAGATGTTGAACAGCTGGTAGCTACGCTGAAGCAGGATTTTCCGCAGCTTAACATGGTCATCAACAATGCAGGTAGTGCCTTTTACTACAGCCTGAACGATGATTCGCAACCTGCATTCGAAAACGCATCGGCCGAAATCCTGACCAATTATTTGGCTATTGTGAGGCTAAATCAACTAGTGTTGCCATTACTCAGAACGCAAGAGGAGGCGGCTATCGTCAATGTATCGTCTATTGTGGCTTATGTGCCTGGTGCCAGCCTCCCAACCTACGCAGCCAGCAAAGCAGCCCTGCATTCTTACACAACCTCGTTACGCCTTACTTTAGCAGGTACTTCGGTTAAGGTGTTCGAATTGTTGCCACCGTTGGTCAATACGGCTTTTTCGACAGAAATTGGTGGCGAGCACGGCATCCATCCCGCAGTAGTTGCGACCGATTTGTTGGCGGCGCTGGCCAACGACGATTTTGAGATCAGGGTAGGCGATACCGCTAAAATTTATGAGCTTTTCCTATCTTCGCCCTCCGAAGCACTGAACGCAATGAACGGGAGGCGAAACTAAGCCAGCCATTCGGCTGTCTAGTTTGCTGATTAGCAGGTTGTTTGCAGATGGGCTTTGTCAATAAAACACATTTTATGAAAAGAGTAGTTGTAACCGGGCTTGGAGCCATTACGCCTTTAGGCAACACGGTAAACGAATTTTGGGAAAATATCCTGGCTGGGAAAAGTGCTGCCGGTCCCATTACGAAATTCGACAGTTCGAAATTTAAAACACAATTTGCCTGCGAGGTAAAGGATTTTAACATCGAAGACTATCTTGATAAAAAAGAAGTCAAGAAGTACGACATGTTTACCCAGTACGCCATTGCGGCCAGCGATCAGGCTATTCGTGATGCCGGATTGGATTTTGGCCAGATGAGCGAAGAAGAGCGCTATGATGTTGGCGTAATCTGGGCTACCGGAAACGGAGGTATTAGCACCTTCGAAAGCCAGCTGAAAGAATTTAACGGAGGCGACGGTACGCCGAGGTTCAATCCTTATTTTATTCCGAAAATGATTGTGGATATTGCTGCGGGTGTAATTTCTATCCGTCACCAGCTTTATGGACCAAACTATTGTACGGTTTCGGCCTGTGCATCGTCTAACACAGCCATTATCAGTGCCTTTGATACCATTAAAATGGGCAAGGCCAAAATTATGGTAGCCGGAGGTTCTGAAGCGGCGGTTACCGAAGCTTCGGTAGGTGGTTTCAATGCCGCGCAGGCCTTGTCTAAAAACAACGAAAATCCGCAGGGCGCTTCACGTCCGTTTGATAAGCAGCGCGATGGTTTTGTGATGGGCGAGGGGGCAGGTGCCCTGATTTTGGAAGACCTGGAATATGCCTTGGCCCGCGGTGCTAAAATCTATGCCGAATTGGTAGGAACGGGTATGGCCGCAGATGCCTATCACCTCACCGGTACTCATCCCGAAGGCCTAGGTGCCGTTTTAGGCATGAGCAAAGCCATTAAGGAAGCCGGAATTGAGCCACAGGATATCGATTATATCAATGCCCATGCCACTTCAACAGGTATTGGCGATATTAGCGAGCTGATGGGTATTAAACGCGTATTTGGCGATCATGAAGTTGCCGTAACCGGTACCAAATCAATGACGGGCCACTTGTTGGGCGCAGCCGGGGCCATAGAGAGCATTATTTCGGTGCTGTCTGTGCAACACGATGTTATTCCGCCAACCATCAATACCACCGAGCTCGACGAGGCTGTTCCGGCCGGATTGAAAATTGTATTGGGCAAACCGCTTTATCAAGAAGTAAACTATGTGCTTAACAATACCTTTGGCTTTGGAGGGCACACGGCAACCAGTTTGTTTAAAAAATACAAAACAGACTAATCGGCAGGGCCAATTTATTTAATAAAAAACTGCCTTCAATTAGTTTTGGAGGCAGTTTTCTATTTTAGACAAGAGGTTGTCTATTTCGAAGGGCTTGGCCAGAAAATCGTCGGCGCCGGCACTTTCTGCCGATTTTTGCAGGTCGTTGCTGGCCGAAATCAAAATTACCGGGATATTCTTCGTTTTTTCGTCGGTTTTAAGCTTCTTGCACAATTCCCGTCCATCAGATCCCGACATCCAGATGTCGAGTACATAGATGTCAGGTAGTCGGCTTTCGGTGTTCAGAATGGTATTTCCGTTCAAGGTGGTGCTCACCTCGTAGCCCTCCATCTCCAACATCATGCCTACCGCATCCAAAATTCCGGGATCGTCGTCGGCAAGTGTTACCCTTTTGTTCCTGCTGTTCATTACATTTATATTTATTTGATTGGCTAAGTATTCAATAATCGTTGGCACGTGCTCTTGGTATAGAGAAACAGAATTTGGATCCTTTGCCTTCTTTGCTGCTGACCCAGATTTTGCCTCCTTCGCGCTTAATGATTTCTGATGAAATAAAAAGTCCGAGTCCCAAACCCGGAAAAGTATGCTGCATGTTGCCGCTTACCCGATAAAACTGTTCAAATACCTTGTTCAAATCATTTTCAGCAATACCGATGCCAAAATCCTCTACGCAAACCAGGATATTTTCGCCCTCTATGCGGCTATGTACAATAATCTGTTCTGCTTCTGGCGAATATTTGATGGCATTGGTGATGAGGTTGGTCACCACTTGGCTTAAACGCTCCTTGTCGGCGAAAACCAGCCCTATTTCTTGCAGGTCTTCCTTTATTTGATGTTTCTCTGAGGTGCGTTGCAGCTCTTCGATGGCAAAACGCATCATTTCGTTAAAATCGAAATAGGTATGGTTGTATTGCAGTTTGCCAGAGTTTACCTTGGTTACATCCAATAAATCGCCGATGAGGCTGGTGAGGCGGTTAAGTTGGGCATCCATCTTTTTCATCAGCCCCGCTTCTACAATATCTCCTTTTTTAAGCAGCATTCTTTCCAATACCTGCGTATACGCCTTGATGCTGGTTACCGGCGTTTTGAGCTCGTGACTGGCAATGCCGATAAAATCGTCCTTTTGCTGTTGGAGCTGCTTGGTCTCGGTTATATCAAAGGATACGCCAATAAAGCTGATCGGGTTGCCATGGTCGTCGTATTGGGCCTTACCCGATTCTTTGATCCAATGCAGCGATTGGTCGGGCCAGCTAATCTGATACTCGCCTTCGTATACATATCCATTGGCGATGGCTTGGTTAAGCGCTTCGATAACGGCTTCTTTTTGCTGGGGTACTATAAAATTGAGCAGCTGCTCGTAGCTGAGCACAGTTTCCGATTTTAACCCATAATTTTTGTAAAACTGCTCAGAAAGCTTTAGCGTTTGGGTACGCAAGTCTAATTCGTAAGAACCTAGCTTGCCCGTTTCAAGTGCAATTTCAAGCCTTTGGTTAATCTGTAGCAGTTCTTCTTTGGCTTGGCGCTGTTGCGTAATATCCATGGCGGTGCCCAGCATGCGTAAAGGCTTATGGTCGGCATCGTAGTAGATTTTTCCTTCAACCCTCACCCAATGGATGGAATGGTCTTTCCAGATAACCCGGGCTTCGTAATAAATCTGTCCAATATCCAGCGCCCGTCTGTGGGCATTGATGCGGATTTCACGATCGTCGGGATGGATTACACTAGTGTATGCCGAACGGGCCACATGCCTGTCGAAGCCGAAAATCTCGTCGAAACGTTCTGAAGTTGCCATTTGACCGTTGCGCAAATCCAAATCAAAAGTACCGAGACCAGCTGCGGCTGTGGCCAGTCTGGCACGTTCTTCGGCATCTTGTATCTTGCGTTTGCTTTCGAGCATGTCGGTAATGTCTATGGCCACTACCATAATGCGGTTAATGCTGCCGTCAATATCCTTTAAGGGCTCGTAAACATAGTTGATGTAGGTTGTTTCTTTTTTGCCGTTCCTAACCGTGGTAATATTCTGTTCGTTGCCGTAGTGCGCAATGCCGGTTTTCATCACTTTTTTAAGTACATGCTCAAAACCCAGCGATTTGGCCTCAGGCAAGGCTTCCCATAACGGTTTTTCGACGAAGGTTTTTCTTTCCTTGTTGGCCAACTTGAGATAGGTGTCGTTAACCTCTTCTACAAAAAATGCTTCGCCTTTCAGGATAATCATGCCTACAGGTGCCTGCAGGATTAGCTTCCTGAAATTTTCTTCGCTTTCTTTGAAGGCATTTTGGGCCATAATCTCGTCGGTAATGTCTTGCAAGGTTCCGTTCAGGCGGTAGGCTACATTGTTAGCGTCGAACAATGCCTTGCCCCGGGCTTTTACGATGCGCTCTTTGCCGGTTTTGGCATTCTTAATGGTGTATTGAATGGTATAATGGCCCCCGGTTTCGTGATCGAGCGATTTTTGGAGGGCTTCTTTTACCCTTTCCCGGTCTTTGGGTATAATCGCTTCAATGGCTATGTTTAAATCGATATTTGATTCAGTATCTAAGCCAAACCACCTTTTGAGGCGGTTATTGCAGGTAAATTTATTGGTAAGCGGGTTCAGGTCCCAGGTACCCAGTTCTGCCGCATTCAGTGCAAATTCGAGTTCTTTTTTATTTTCGTTCAGCTCGTTGAGCATACGGATATTGTCTGTGGTTTCTACAACGGCCACAAACACGCCCCCAACTTTTCCGCTTTCGTCTTTAACTGGGCTGTAGCTGAATGTCCAATACACATCTTCAATATGGCCATTGCGGTAAATGGGCAATAAAATATCTTCGTTCCAAGTAGCCTCGCCCCGGTACAGTACGCCATCGAGCATACTGCCAACCTCATCCCATATCTCTGCCCAGCATTCCTTGCCTCGCTGGCCCATGGCTTTGGGATGCTTTCCGTTATTGCCCAAGCTTTTCCGGTAAGAATCGTTGTAAAAGCAAATGTATTCAGGACCCCAAAGCAAAAACATCGGGAATTTGGAATTGATCAGGATGCTAAGGGTTGTCCGCAAACTTTGCGGCCATTCATTCATGGGGCCAAGTGGGTTTTCGGCCCAGTTGATCGAGCGTATGAGGGCACCACATTCGCCACCCCCACTAATGAAGCCATCGGTCATGCTACTGCAGTAATTATCTGTTAATTGCTAAAAGAAACGATTAATTGTTCAATTAACAAATAAATATTTTTTTTGTTGTGGTTAAAAAAATTATTGTATCGATATTTTAAAAAGGCAAGCCACGGCTTTTAGGCGCCACACAAGGGGTAACCTTGATTAACGGCCAAAAATTTGCAAAGCCTCGAAAATTACCTGGGCTTTATAGCTTTAAATAGCTAATATTAAGTATTTTTGAAACCTAGCAATCTTTCGCCATGAGAAAAATAGTTTACCTTTTGCTGTTGGTGGCAGTAGCCTTAACGGCTTGCAAAAAGGCCAAAACCAGTACAGAACCAACGCCGGTAACTCCGGTTACGCCTACGCCAAGCAACGAACTGCCTGCCGGTGCCAAAGATGGGGTGGCTTTTATCAATGGAGGTACTTCGGCCATTGTAACGCTGTATGCGCCCGGTAAAACTTCGGTAGCACTGATTGGCGACTTCAACAATTGGCAGGTATCGGCATCTTACCAGATGAAGAATACTGCCGACGGCAATACCTGGTGGGTGCAAATTGATGGCCTGAACCCCAATACCGAATACGCTTATCAGTTTTTGGTAAACGGCACCTTAAAAGTGGCCGATCCTTATTGCGAAAAGGTACTCGATCCAGATAACGACCCTTACATTACGGCCAGTGTTTATCCAAACCTGCGGGCCTATCCTACGGGCAAAACTACGGGTATCGTAAGCGTAATGCAGGCCAATCAGCCTACCTATACCTGGAAAAACAGTTTTACGCGGCCCGACAAAAACAACCTGGTGATTTACGAATTACTGGTGCGCGATTTTACTACGGAACATACCTATGCTTCTACTTTGCAAAAACTCGATTATTTGGTTAGCCTTGGCATCAATGCCATCGAGCTGATGCCCGTAACCGAATTTGAGGGCAACCTGAGCTGGGGCTACAACGTGTCTTATTACTTTGCACCCGATAAATACTATGGTACCAAAACCGCACTCCAAAATTTTATTGACGAGTGCCATGGCCGGGGCATTGCCGTGATTATGGACATGGTGCTGAACCATTCTTTTGGCCAATCGCCAATGGTGCAACTGTATTTTGATGGCAACAAGCCCACCAGTAACAGCCCTTGGTTTAATGTTGATGCCAAGCATCCCTACAATGTGGGCTACGATTTTAACCACGAAAGTCCGGCTACCAAATATTTTGTTAAAAATGTAGTGAAGTTCTGGATGCAACAATATAAAATTGATGGGTTCAGGTTCGATTTGTCAAAAGGCTTTACCCAAAACTATACCACTAATGATGCAGGCTTTGCGGCCTATGATGCCAGCAGGATTGCCATTTGGAAAGAATACAACAATTATATCAAAAGCTTAGATGCCAATAATTTCTATGTGATTTTAGAACATTTTGCCGATGCAACCGAAGAAAAGGTACTGGCCGATGAAGGCATGATGTTGTGGAGCAATCTGAACCACGACATGAACGAGGCTACCATGGGCTGGTTAGGGCAATCTGATTTTTCGTGGGGATTTTTTGCCAAGCACGGGTTCGCCAAATCAGAAAACCTGGTCGATTACATAGAAAGCCACGACGAAGAACGCCTGAACTTTAAAAACATCAATTATGGCAATGCATCAGGCAGCTATTCGGTTAAAGATCTAGCTACTGCCCTAAAACGCCAAGAAATGGCAGCTGCTTTTCTGTTGGCCATGCCTGGGCCAAAAATGGTTTGGCAGTTTGGCGAATTGGGCTACGATATCAGCATCGACTACAACGGCCGGACCGGCGAGAAGCCCATTAGATGGGACTATTATGATCATACACAAAGAAGAGCGCTGTTCAATGCCTATGCTAAACTGATCAGGCTTAAAAAAAACAACGCCATTTTTGCCGGTCAAAATCCTGCCTACAATTTAACAGGAGGCATAAAATACATCAAATTAACCAATGGCAGCAATACGGTAGTAGTGGTTGGCAATTTTGATGTGGTCAGCCAAACGGCCAATATCGACTTTGGAGCCAACGGTACCTGGACCGATGCCGCTGGTGGCACTAGCCTGAACATGCCCCTCAGTATTTATTCGGCAACTTTGGCTCCCGGAGAATATCACATTTACAGCAAACAAACATTAAATTAAAAGATGTTCAAAAGATTAGTTGCCGTACTGGTATGGTTGGGTTGCGCCATGGTGCTACACGCACAAGATACCGTGCAAAAGGTAGTTCCAAATAGGTTCAATAGTATTGAACAGCAGCAAAAGCCTTATGTAATCTTAATTTCCATTGATGCTTTCAGGTGGGATCTGGCTGATAAATACCAGGCCAAAAACCTGATAAGCCTGAGAGCAGGCGGGGTACAGGCCGAGTATTTGAAACCTTCTTTCCCCTCGCTTACTTTTCCGAACCATTACGGCATTGCCACCGGACTTTATCCATCGCACCATGGCATCGTAGACAATATCTTTTACGATAAGCAACGGAACATTGTTTACAAGAAATCGGATAAACTGCTGGCGGTTGACAGCTCTTGGTATTTTGGCAAGCCGCTTTGGGTATTGGCCGAGCAACAAAAAATGCTGAGCGCCATATTTTATTGGCCAGGGTCAGAAATCTCGATGAATGGCATTAGGCCGACCTATCTTTTTAATTATAACGAAAGTATTCCGGTTGAGCGACGGGTAGCCATTGTGAAGAACTGGTTGCAATTGCCTGCCGCGCAAAGACCCCATTTCATAGCACTGTATTTTCCGCAGGTAGACCAGGCAGCCCACAAACACACCGCCGATTCTGAAGAAACCAGAAAGGCCGTACAGCTGGTAGACGATGCCGTTGGCCAGCTGGTGGCAGCGGTAAAAGCCACTGGCATTGAAGCCAATTTTATCCTGCTGTCTGACCACGGCATGGCAACTATCGATAACCAAAATACCATTCCATTGCCTAAAGCGGTTAGTTTAACTGAATTTACAGTAACTCCGGGCAATGCCCTGTTGCATTTGTATGCCAAAGATCCATCCTTTGTAAAACCCACTTATCGGGCCTTAAAGGCCGAAGCCAAAGACTATGATGTGTATTTGAGCAAGAAGGTGCCCAAAGTTTGGCATTACAACAAAAAAGAAGACAAATACAACCGAATTGGCGATATTTTACTGGTGCCACACTTGCCCAAGGTATTTAATGTGAATGGGGTGCAACCCGATAGGGGACAACATGGCTTTGATCCGGCCATACCCGACATGCATGCCATTTTTTATGCCTGGGGGCCAGCCTTTAAATCGCAACTGCAAATTCCGGCTTTCGAAAACGTGAATGTCTATCCTTTAATTGCGCATATCTTAGGCTTAAACTATACTGAAAAAATTGACGGCAAGCTCAAGGTGCTGCAACCGATATTGAAAGAAAAACAATGAGTTTTGAGTTGATGGCTTTCAATGCTCGGTAAACATTACGTTTTGGCAACCTCTTAATTCCCTCCTGTTAAATTGGCCGCGCTGCTGCTAGATGGTCCATGGCCTGTTGTGCCAATCGCTAAGATGGTAACAATTTCAGTGCTTTTGTAAAATGTGCATTCAATTTTTGATATTTACTGATCAAGCAAACCAAAACGATATGAAGAAAATATTTACGACAACTTTAATTGCTTTAACCCTAGCCGGATTTGCCCAGGCCCAACAACGCGGACAAGGGCAGAACCCACAGCGCCAGGCCGGAGCACCCGCATCAACTGCGCCAGTGGTAAAGGAAGACGCACCCACACGCGTTGCGCCAGCATCGGGTTCGTCGAGAACAATTAACCCAGAAAGCTCGGTGGTTACCAACCATACCGTAACCATTAAAGGCAAAACCATACCTTATAAAGCTACTACGGGCACTTTGCCGGTTTGGGACGAAGAAGGCAAGCCGATTGCCGGTTTGTTCTATACTTACTATGAGCGTTCCGATATCCAAAACAGAGACAGCAGGCCGTTGGTGATTTCGTTTAATGGCGGACCAGGTTCGGCTTCGGTATGGATGCACATTGCCTATACCGGCCCAGTGGTCTTAAATATCGACGACGAAGGCTACCCAATTCAGCCTTATGGCTATAAAGACAATAGTTCTTCAATTCTCGACATTGCCGATATCGTTTACATCGACCCCGTGAATACGGGCTATTCTCGTACCACGAGCAAAGACGTGCCGGGAAGTAAATTTTTTGGCGTTAGGGCCGATATCCGTTATTTGGCCGAGTGGATCAATACATTTGTAACCCGCAACAACCGTTGGGCATCGCCTAAGTTCTTGATTGGCGAAAGCTATGGCACAACCCGCGTTTCGGGTTTGGCCCTAGAGCTGCAAAGCAACCAATGGATGTACCTGAACGGGGTTATTTTGGTATCGCCAACAGAATTGGGCATTGAAAGAGGAACCGTAATGGATGCGGCCTTGCGCCTGCCTTACTTTGCGGCCACAGCATGGTACCACAAAATGTTGCCTGCCGACCTGCAAGGCAAAAAACTACAGGCCATGTTGCCAGAAGTAGAGAAGTTTACGGTGGATGAGCTGATCCCAGCCATTACCAAAGGCGGTTTCCTACCCGTGGACGAAAAGAAAAAGATCGCAGCCAAAATGGCGAGATATTCTGGCATCTCTGAAAAGGTGATTTTACAGAACAACCTTGATGTATCGACCAACTTGTTTTGGAAAGAGCTTTTACGCGATAAAGGCTATACCGTTGGCCGATTGGATTCGAGATACAGGGGTATCGACAGGGCTGATGCCGGCGATGGACCAGACTACAATGCCGAGCTTACTTCTTGGCTGCATTCGTTTACACCGGCCATCAACATGTACCTGCGCAACGAACTGAACTACAAAACCGACTTGAAATACAATATGTTCGGTCCGGTAAACCCTTGGGATAATACGGGCAACCGAACCGGCGAGAACTTGCGTGCGGCCATGGCACAAAACCCGTACCTGCACCTGCTGGTACAGTCAGGCTATTACGATGGGGCCTGCGACTATTTCAATGCCAAATACAACATGTGGCAAATGGATCCAAGCGGCAAGCTCAAAGACAGGATGACTTGGGAAGGCTACGAAAGCGGCCACATGATGTACCTGCGCAAGCCGGATTTGGCCATGGGCAACGACCACATCAGGGAGTTTATCCAAAAGGCTTTGCCTAAGCCTGGCGTGCCTGCCAAATTCTAAACGATTAACTAACTACAATAAATCTAAAGGCCTGCGGTAACGTAGGCCTTTTTTATTTGTCTAATTCCTGATTATCAATTGAACTAAATATTTGATAATTTTTGTTCAATTATTTATCATTACTGAAAATAAGGGTCCATCTATGAAACAAATTTTACTGCTCTTGAGGGTAGTCGTGGCCATTGTGCTGCTTACCATTGGCTTGGATAACATCAGCAAGCCTTCCAATTTTGAAGTTGGGCTTGGTTTATTCGAGGTGGTGCTAGGCATTGGTATCATATACAGACCTTTAGTAATATTCATCAAAAAAATCTGACGCTCATGCAATTTCAAGCCCAAACCAGTGGAACATTTATTAAAAGACTAGTAAGATACGTGCTGATCTTCGTTGTACTTTTTATCATTTATCTTGTCCAGCCTTTTACCTACGAGAATATCGATGCCGGAAACGTGGGGATCAAAATCAATTTGTATGGCTCTGACCGAGGAGTGGATAACATTACCATTGTTACCGGTAGGGTATGGTACAACAGCTGGACCACCAAGATTGTTGAATTTCCTACCTACACCCAATCGGTAGATTATGAGCCCTTTGTGGTAACTACAAAAGATGCGGCCGAGTTTAAGGTAGATCCCAAGCTCAACTATCATGTCAATGCTTCGATGGTGCCACAAATCTACAGGCAATATCGCAAGCCTTTGAGCGAGATAGAACAGCAATTTATGCGCAATACCATTTATGATGCCTATCGGATCGTAGCCAACTCTTTTAGTTCTGATTCGGTAATGTCTAACCGCGAAAGGTTCGAAGACCGGATCCAGACCATCTTGACCAAGAACCTGAGCAAAGACGGTTTTGTGTACGACCAACTAACTTCGGCCATTACGCCGCCAGAAAGCTTGAGGCAAATGATCGATGAAAAGAATGCCTCTATCCAAGCCAGGCTCAAAGCCGAAAACCAGGCCAAGCAGGCAGATGCCGAAGCCAAGGTAAAGGTGGCTACTGCGCAAGGCGAGGCCCAAGCGCTTTTGGTAAGGGCAAAGGCCGAAGCCGAAGCCAATCGGTTAAGGCAGCAATCGTTAACGCCCCTGTTGATCCAGCAGCAATGGATCCAAAAATGGAACGGCACGCTGCCCACCACGCAAGCCGGAGGCAATTCGAGTTTGATGCTGCCAATCAAGTAGAAGAAGCCGCTGTTTGAGCATAAACAAAGCCATGATCAACATCGTGGCTTTGCCGTTTTATAACTTTTTGGAGTAAAAAGAAAATCATCGGAAAATTTTATTGTATTATGTTTCGGGATTATTCCTTACTTTTACAGCCCGCTTATGGAACAGATTAAAACATCATTTGATTTCGAAAAGCCTTTAGCTGATTTAGTGCAGCAGATAGAAAAGGTAAAACAAGTTGCCGAAAAAACCAAAGTAGACATGTCTGCAACTTTGGCCGAACTTGACGAGAAATTGGCCGAAACCCGTGCAAATCTTTATACAAACCTAACAGGTTGGCAAAAAGTGCAGATGTCGCGTCACGCCGAACGTCCGCAAACTTTAGATTACATCAACCTGATCTGCGATGATTTCATCGAGTTGCATGGCGACAGAACCGTAAAGGACGACAAGGCGATTATTGGCGGTTTTGCCAGTATTGACGGACAAACGGTGATGATTATCGGCCACCAAAAAGGAAAGAATACCAAAGAGCGTCAATACCGCAATTTTGGCATGGCTAATCCTGAAGGCTACAGAAAAGCCTTGCGCTTGATGCGTTTGGCCGAAAAATTCAACAAGCCGGTTATTTCTTTCATCGATACCATGGGTGCTTATCCAGGTCTGGAGGCAGAAGAGCGCGGACAAGGCGAGGCCATTGCGCGCAACTTGTTGGAAATGTCGGTATTGCGGGTGCCCATCATCTGCTTTGTGGTAGGCGAGGGTGCTTCTGGCGGTGCCTTGGGCATTGGTATTGGAGATAAGGTTTATATGCTGGAGCATACTTGGTATTCGGTAATCTCGCCAGAATCCTGTTCTTCGATTTTATGGAGAAGCTGGGATTTCAAAGAGAAAGCCGCCGAATGCCTTAAACTCACCTCGGAAGATATGTATGCCAACAAACTGATTGATGGCGTGGTTAAAGAGCCCCTTGGCGGTGCACATCAAGATCCATTGCTGATGGCGCAGACCTTAAAAGAGCAGATTTTAAAAGACCTGAAAACCTTAAAGAAACAAAGCCCGGATAAACTGATCGACACCAGAATTGAGAAATTCTGCTCGATGGGCGTAGTGAACGAAGGATAATTAAAAAACATATGATTTTCAGCAGGCCATTTTGCATCAGCAGAATGGCCTTTTTGTTGGCTGGCTTTGTTAAGGGCCTACATCAGGCGGAATTATTCGTGGCCGAAAACCATGCTCCAGCAAAAAGCCCCATCTAACCGAATTTAGATGGGGCTTTTTTGAGAGGGCACAAGGCCCCTTTTTATCGTGCGCCAGGTGCAGGCCCGAAGAACTGTGCAAACCTGCCATACAATTCGTTGTATTGCCTGTTCACTTCTTCGGCAAGCTTGGTCTGTTTGTACTCGTTCGCTACCTCGGCCATTGGTTTTAAGCCATACATCAATCCAATTTGGATATTTTGGCCACCAATTAACTGGTCTTTGCTTTTCGATACATCGGCCAGGTAGCCTACTTCTTTGCCAATGTAGTCGGCCGATTTTTTGATGAGGCTGTTTGCCTTTTCGGTTTCACCCAAGATATAAAGGTTTTGGGCCATGGTTGGCACGCCCATCATGGTACGCATGCCATAGATCTTGGTCGGCATTACCTCGTCGTACCTGCGCATTACTTTTTTGGCGTCTTCAATTCTGCCCGCTTTGATCAGGCCGGTTGTCAAGCTGTTGAAAACATTGTTGAAGATCGAAATATCGTCGGTAGACTGAGAATCCAAGTAGCGGGCATTTTTCACATTGCCCCACTTGAATTTATTCATGACGTGGTTATACATCGGATCCAAGTTGATGGCCTGTTCGCCATTGTTGGCCGTATCGGGTTGCAAAGGCAGTAATCTTAGGGCCAAGCCTTCGCTGTACAGGTAGTTGTCTAAGCCGTTAAATTGCTCTGATGGCACGGTGCTGCAAAAATAAACCGGTCTTTTCCAGTTGTTGTGCGCCAAGATATCAAGCATGGCCAAGGTGCCTTTGGTTACGTAGCCTTTGTTAAACTTCCACACCATTTCTGGGGTAATTCTCGATATCTCCGAAGCCGGTACGGTTCCTGTGCTTACCACTTCCTGCGGATTTATGGTCAGCTTGAAGTTCTTGGTCGGAATAAAGTTGGTAGTTGAGCCATCAGACAAAGGCATTTTATCGTCTTTATCATCCGACAGCAACAAGTCTACAATCTGTTTCAGCTCTACCGGATCCTTAATTTGGTAGTCTTTGTAATACATCACATCCCTTTCGCCGGCCACATATTGCGATTCTTTCATGGTAATCGGCAAAGGCTCCGATTGATGAACCTTTTTGCGCATGCCGTTGATGTACCAGTCGGTGTCGAACAAGCTCAGGTTAACCAAGCGGATATCTGGACGAATGTTTTCTACTTCTTGCGCATACCACAGCGGATAGGTATCGTTATCGCCATAAGTAAACAAAATAGCATTAGGCGCACACGACTCCAGGTAACTTACGGCAATATCGTGGGCAACCATTTTGGTCGAGCGGTCGTGGCCACGCCAGCCTTGGGCGCCCATCAGTACGGGAGCACAAGCAATGGCAACTACCGTAGCGCCAATAGCACCGGCTTGTGGCGTTAGTTTTTTAAATACCCATTCTTTTAGGGCCAACACGCCCAGGCCTATCCAAATGGCAAAGGCATAGAAAGAGCCCACATAGGCATAATCCCTTTCCCTTGGCTCCATAGGCTTCTGGTTGAGGTAAAGTACAATGGCAATGCCCGTAAAGAAGAATAGCAAGGCAATGATGCCGCCATCTTCTGGCTTGCGTTTGAAATGCCAGATCATGCCCAATAAGCCCAATATCAATGGCAGGAAGAAGAAACGGTTATAGGAAGTACTGTCTTTAATTGACGGTGGCAAATTGGTTTGGTCGCCTAATGTCATCGCATCTATGGCCTTGATGCCACTTAACGAACGACCTTCGTACAAGCTTCCCTGGCCCTGGTCTTCGTTTTGTCGACCGGCGAAATTCCACATAAAGTAGCGGAAGTACATGAAAGCGGATTGGTAGCGCAAAAAGAAAGCCACATTGTCTATGGTACTTGGAAAGTGCTGGTCGTCAAAGCCCATAAAGTCTTTATAGTAGTTGATGTGGCGTTGCTCGTCGCTGTACATTCTCGGGAACAATACTTCGTGTTGCAGACGGCGGATGCTGTCTGGAAAAGTTTCGTTCTCTCCATAAATATGCTTGCTCTTTACGCCGGCAATCTCATATTTGGTGGCGCCTTTTCTGTAGATGTTTCCTTGGTCAACGCTAATAGGCATCGAACCATCTTCCTTGTATTTAGGAATAGAGTTGTAGTTTGGTCCAACCAACAAAGGCCTATCGCCATATTGTTCGCGGTTCAGGTAGCTCAAGAAAGAGAAGGCATTGTCGGGATCGCTGTTGTTGAGGTTTGGTTTGGCTTGCGCCCTGATCAAAATCATGGCGAATGAACCATAGCCAAAAATAATCAGTGTGGTTGACAGCAAGGCCAGGTTCAGGATTTTCTTTTGATGCTTAATCGAGTACCTGATGCCGAAAACCAATCCGCCTACCAGTAGCACGATAAAGAAAAGTACGCCGCTTCCGAAGCCCAATCCCAACGTATTCACAAAGAAAAGATCAAAATAGGCGCCAAAAGAAACCAGGTATTGGATAATGCCGTATTGAACCACAGCCAATATCAGGATGCCGATGATAAAGGTCTTGATAATGCCGGTAGCAGTAGGATTGCTGGTCCTTCTGAAATAATAAACAAAGGCAATAGCCGGAATGGTAAGCAAGTTGAGGATGTGGATGCCGATAGACAAGCCCATGATATAGGCAATAAAAAGCAACCAACGATCGGCACGGGGCTCGTCGGCAATGCTTTCCCATTTTAGAATCGCCCAGAAAACAATGGCAGTACAAAGCGATGATAGGGCATATACCTCAGATTCAACTGCCGAGAACCAAAAACTGTCGGAAAAAGTATAGGCCAATGCGCCTACTGCACCTGCGCCCATGATGCTGATCAAGGTAGCCTTGCTGATGGCTTCCTGGCCTTTAACCAACACTTTTTTGGCGAGTGCGGTAATGGTCCAAAACAGGAACAAAATGGTGGCGCCGCTGGCAATGGCCGAGCCTACGTTCATGAAATAGGCAACTTTGGTATTATCGCCCATAGCGAAAATAGAAAAGAAGCGTTGGATCATGAGGAACAGTGGGGCACCTGGCTGGTGTACAACCTGCATTTTCAATGCCGAGGCAATGAACTCGCCACAGTCCCAAAAACTCACAGAAGGCTCAAGGGTTAAAATATAGGTTAGCGTTGCAATGAAGAAGCAGATCCAGCCAACGATGTTGTTTGTTTTCGAATAGTTCATTTTATAAATGGATAAAATAAGTGCCTAATGCACACGATAAGGCTGCCGAAAATAAAGAAATAGATTGAAATAAGCATAAACATTTGAGCTCTTTTAACAAAAATTAACCCGCAGAAATCGTTTGCAACAGGCATGGAGCTTGCCCAAAAAAATATTTTCATTTTTTTTTAATTCTGATTTGCAGAAATAAAAAATGTGCGTACATTTGCATTCCATTTCGGAACGAAAGTATGTTGAGATGGAAGATTGTCCGATAGTATAAGGGTAGTACAACGGTTTTTGGTACCGTTTGTCTTGGTTCGAATCCAGGTCGGACAACAAATTTTTTTCGGATTGTGAATATTCGCAATCCGATTTTTTTTAACCCGCATTGATACCCGCAAATCATGCCATTGCAATTTAACCCAGTTAAAATTTTTGCCGGAACTGGCACTAAAGATTTAGCTAAACAAATTGCCGACGCTTACGGCAAACCACTAGGAGACGTAACTTTAAGTCGGTTCAGCGATGGCGAGTTTCAACCTTCTTTTGACGAATCGATCAGGGGTTGCGATGTGTTTCTGGTACAGTCTACCTATCAGCCTACCGACAATTTAATGGAGCTTTTGCTCATGGTTGATGCCGCCAGAAGAGCTTCTGCGCATTACATAACGGCAGTGGTTCCTTATTACGGATTGGCCCGTCAGGATCGTAAAGACAAGCCTCGTGTAGCCATTGGCGCCAAATTGGTTGCCAACCTGTTGAAAGCGGCGGGTATACACCGTATCATGACCATGGATTTGCATGCGGCTCAAATTCAGGGTTTTTTTGATATTCCGGTTGATCACTTGGATGGTTCGGTCATTTTTGTGCCTTACATCAAAAGCCTCGGCCTTGAAAACCTGACTATTGCTTCGCCAGATATGGGCGGTTCATACCGTGCCCGTACCTTTGCCAAGTTTTTTAATGCAGAGGTGGTGATTTGCGATAAACGCCGTAAACGTGCCAACGAAATCGAATCCATGTCGATTATTGGTGATGTAACCGGGCAAGACATTGTGCTGATAGACGATATTTGCGATACGGCCGGAACATTGGCCAAAGCAGCGGCCCTGATTATGGACAATGGTGCCAAAAGCGTAAGAGCCGTTTGTACGCATCCGGTGCTTTCGGGCAAAGCCTACGAAACCATCGAAAACTCTGTGTTGGAAGAACTGATCGTAACCGATACCATTCCGTTGAAACAACAGAGCGATAAAATAAGAGTGCTGAGCACTGCCAAATTGTTTGCAAAGGCCATTGCCAATGTAAACGAACATGGTTCAATCAGCGATTTGTTTAGGGTATAACGATCAGGACAGCGCGCACAGAGACCGGTTGCCCCCAAGCGAAACTAAAAAGCATTTATTACAATTAAATATATCAAAAATGAAAACAATCGCAATTAGCGGTTCTCTTAGAGAGAACGTAGGGAAACGCGATGCCAAAGAACTTCGCTACGAAGGTAAAGTTCCTGCGGTATTGTATGGTGGTAAAGAGCAAGTGCACTTTTCAATTACCAGAACCGACTTGAACGAAGCTATCTATTCGCCAGAAGCTAACTTTGTTGAAATCGAAGTAAATGGCAAAAAAGTAAAAGCTATCGTAAAAGATACACAGTTTCACCCACTAACCGACTTGTTATTGCACGTAGATTTCTTGCAGTTATTTGACGACAAAGAAATCATGATGGAAATTCCAGTTAAATTGACCGGAACTTCTCCAGGTGTTAAAATGGGTGGTAAATTGGTTCAAAAGCTACGTAAGCTACGCGTAAAAGCATTGCCTAAAAACATGCCGCAAGTAGTTGAGGTAAGCATTGCCAAAATGGAAGTTGGTAACTTGTTCCGCGTACGCGATTTGCAAGCTGCTGATTACTTTGTAACCAACACGCCAGAAGATACTATCGTTTCTGTAGGTATGTCAAGAGCATTGAAACAGGCAGAAAACGAAGCTAAAGGAAAATAATTTCCAATAGCAGTATGCTACAGAGCGGTACAGAAGAAATTTTGTGCCGCTTTTTGTTGGCCACCCCTGCAAAATTTTAAACTTCGCAAACGTTTAAAAAACTGCCCCCAAAAAACTGTCAACTGATTCTTATCTTTGCGCCATGAAGTACCTGATTGTAGGCCTCGGAAATATTGGGCCGGAATATGTAGATACACGCCATAACATTGGCTTTAACATTGCCGATAAGCTGGTAGAAGAGCTGGATGGCCGCTTTGAGCTGCTCAAGCTGGCTTATTATGCCGAAGTAAGCTTGAAAGGTAAAAAACTACATGTAATTAAGCCTACTACTTATATGAACCTGAGCGGCAAGGCCGTAAACTATTGGATGAAGGAATTGAAGGTAGCGCCCGAAAATGTGTTGGTGCTGGTTGACGACCTGGCCCTGCCTTTGGGTAAACTCAGGATGAAACTACAGGGCAGCAGCGCTGGCCACAACGGACTCAAAAGCATAGAAGAGCTTTGTGGCGGACAAAACTATGCCCGCTTGCGCTTTGGCATTAGCGATAATTTTAGAAAAGGCCAGCAAGCCGAATACGTATTGGGCCGATTTGATAAAGACGAGCAAAAAGAATTGCCCATCTTAATCAATAAAGCCGTAACCATGATCAAAAGCTTTGCTACCATTGGCGCGGCACAAACCATGACCCTCTACAACAAATAAGGCCGATTGCTTTATTTCAAATTTATCGGGTAAAACGGCTTATTTTCTGGTGCAGCACATTGGGCTTAAAGGGTTTGCCTACAATATCGTTGGCCCCTGCTTCAATGGCAATTTCACGGTCCATATCCAACACGCCGGCCGAAAAGGCAATAACCGGGATGTATTGTTTACCTGGTATATAGCCGGCTCTTATTTTCTTGGTGGCTTCCAAGCCATCCATTACCGGCATGTAGGTGTCCATTAAAATCAGGTCGTAGTTGTTTTCTTTAAGTGCATCCAAAGCTTCCTGTCCGTTGTTTACTACGTGCGTAGCTACTTTCCAGCTTTCCAAAATCTTCACTACCAAAAACTTGTTGATCGGATTGTCTTCGGCAATCAGGATGCGTACGCCTTCCAAGCTTGGCAGTTCGGTAGCTACATCACTTTCTTTTGCATTTTTTTTGCCTTCAACAAACTCGTACCATTTGGTAAAGCTAAAGGTGCTGCCTTTGCCTTCTTCGCTTTCAACTTCGAGTACGCCACCTTTAAGCTCCGCCAATTTCTTGACAATAGAAAGCCCTAAGCCGGTACCGCCGTATCTCGAAATGCGGTGGTCTTCTACCTGCTCAAACGATTCGAAAATCTTGTCCTTGAAATTGGCGGCAATGCCAATCCCGGTATCTGATATCGAGAAACGGATGTGTGCGTTATTGCTTTTTTTATTCAGCACTTCGGCTCTGAACCTTACCTCGCCCTCGTTGGTAAACTTGATGGCATTGCTCAGCAGGTTCATAAAGATCTGGTTCAGCCTGAGCGAGTCGGCAATAATTACGTCTGGCAGATTCTCGTCAAGATCTAATATCAGGGCAATGTTTTTTTCCTTGGCCCTGATGTTGAGCAGGTTGGTGGCTTGAGTGGTGAGCAGCCTGATGTCGGTTTCGGCAAAGTTCATCCTGAACTTGCCCGCTTCGATTTTGGAAATGTCCAAAATATCGTTGATGACACCCAACAGCGATTCGGAAGAAACCTCCAGCAATTCAAGCATTTCTTTTTGCTGCTCGTCGAGCTTGCTTTTTTTGAGCAGGTGAGTTAGGCCGATAATTCCATTGATGGGGGTGCGGATTTCATGGCTCATGTGCGCCATGAAATTTTCCTTGGCTCTTTTGCCTTGTTCGGCTTCTTCCTTGGCCTTGATCAGGTCGGCCTGAAAATGTTCCAGCTGCAGGTTCTTCTGCTTGATTTCGCGCTGGTTGCGCACCACCTGGATAAAAGAATCGACCTTGGCCGAAGTAATATAAGGATCGAGCGGTTTGTAAAGGTAATCGATGGCACCTACGTTAAGGCCTTTAATGGCATACTTGGTTTCGATAGAAATGGCGGTTACAAAAATGACCATGATTTCCTGGGTACGCGGGTTGTCCTTTAAAATCTCGACCAGCTCAAAACCGTCCATGCCTGGCATCTGCACATCAACCAAGGCTATGGCGATGTCTTTTTCCCAACAAATGCGCAGGGCCTCGTTGGGCAAGGTAGTAGTAATGATATTGATATCTTCCTGATGCAGCAGCGCTTCTAGCGCAACAATATTTTCAGCCTTATCATCCACAATAAGAAGGTTAATTTTATTCATGGCGCTATGTTATTTTTTGATAGATGTTGTTTTTTTGATCAATGACCTTAAAATGTTTGAGGAGGTCTGTATTTCTGATGGTTTCCTTGCTGCCCAGACAAAGGAAGCCGAAAGTGGCCAAGCTGTTGTAAAAGAGCTCGATAACCTTGGTTTGGAGCAGGGTGTTGAAATAAATAAGCACATTGCGGCAAACAATGACCTGAAATTCGTTGAAAGGGCCATCGGTTACCAGGTTGTGTACAGAAAACAGGGTATTTTTTTTCAATGCGCGTATCATCGAAGCGGCATCGTACTTGGCTGTGTAGTAGGTGCCAAGCGAATGGATGCTACCCGTTGCGCGGTAGTTTTCCGAATAGAGTTTCATTTGGCGCAGGTCATAAATCCCCTCTTTGGCCTGTTCAAGGGCATTTGGATTGATGTCTGTACCATAGAAAAAGCTGCGTTGATATAGATGGTGCTCTTTAAACAAAATGGCAAATGAATATAATTCCTCACCGGTTGAGCAACCAGCGTGCCACACTTTAATATGCTGGTAAGAACTGAGGTAAGGAATGGCGTGTGCAGCAAAAGATTTATAGAAAGCAGGGTCCCTGAACATTTCGGTAACGTTCACGGTAATTTCGGTTAAAAAATGGTCGAAATAATGCTGGTCATTGGTCAATATGTTAACCAAATCGGCATAATCTAACCTTTCGAGCTCCATAATCCGGCTTACCCGTCTTTTTAAAGAAGCCGTGCTGTAGTTCTCAAAGTCGAAGCCATGCACCTTTTTGATCAAGTGGATCAACGAATGCAGCTCTTTTTCGGAGATGGTTTCTTTAGCAGGATCAGAAAAGTTTCTCATGGTTCTAGTTAGCTAAGCCAAACGCGCATCATCGACAAGAGCTTGTCAACGTCAACGGGTTTGGAAATATAGTCGTTGGCTCCGGCCTCAATGCATTTTTCACGGTCATTTTTCATCGCCTTTGCGGTAAGTGCGATGATGGGCAGCTTTTCAAACTGTTTATCTTGCCTGATGCGGCGCATAGCTTCATAGCCGTCCATTTCTGGCATCATGATATCCATGAGCACCAAATCAATTTGTGGATGTTCTTCCAGCCGTTTAAGTGCTTCTACTCCCGTATTGGCAATCACGATATTAATCTCGTAAAATTGTAGCGCACTTGAAAGGGCAAAAATATTGCGCATATCATCGTCGGTAATTAAGATCGTTTTGTCTTTGAGTGCTTTCTCCAGCGTGGTGGCTCTTTTTTTACCGGGCACCGGAGGCGCTAAGCTTGACGGGAGTTGCCTGCCCTGTTTTTGTAACCTGTTCATAAAGAGGCTAACCTCGTCGAGCAGGCGGTCGTTGGACTTGTGGCTTTTGAGTACCATGGCCTCGGTATAACGCATAATCTGCGCCATTTTTTCCTTGTCTAATTCCATGGCCGTGTTAATAATGACCGGAATGTGTGTCCATGCCGGATTGGCCTTGATCTGGTCTAAAAGGGCGAAGCCAGAAATATCGGGCAGTTTCAAATCAAGAATAATGCAATCGAAGGTCTGCTCTTCCAAAATGGCCATGGCTTCTTTGCCGGTATAGGCCTGCGATACCTTGACGCCTTTTTGGATCAGCTGTTCTTTGAGCGTGTTGCTTTGCAGCACCTGGTCTTCTACCAGCAGCACGTTGCTGAAGGTATAGGCATGCTGCTGGCCCAACAGTTCGAAGGCGTGGTCTAGCTTTTCTTTTTCTACGGGTTTCTTTAAAAAGCCAATGGCTCCTTCTTTTTCGGCCTTGGCCACTTTTTCGTCGCCCGCCGACATCATGTGTACCGGAATATGCTGCGTTGCCGGGTTTTCCTTTAGTTTTTTGAGGATGGTCCAGCCATCCATTACCGGTAGCATCACATCGAGCACAATGGCATCGGGTAGCAGTTCGGTTGCCATTTGCAAGCCCCGGTCTCCGCTATGCGCCACCATGGGGGTAAAGCCTTTTTCGATGGCATAGGCTTTTAATATTTCGGCAAAATTCTCGTCGTCTTCTACAATGAGCAAACTGTGCTTGCCTTCTATCGGGTTGCTGCCTGTTTCTAAGGATGGCATTGGCAGGCTTTCGCGGCTTGGCTGTACAGAAGCTGGAGGCGCAATGGGCTCGTTTTTGGTTTCCTTGTTTGATGTGGCGGCCAAGTCTTGCGGAAGGTACAGGGTAAACGTACTTCCCATGACCGGCTCGCTGTCTACCTGTATTTCGCCACCTAACAAACTGGCCAGTTCCCGGCTAATGGATAGTCCTAGGCCGGTACCGCCGTATTTTCTGCTGGTAGAGCCGTCTTCCTGCTGAAAAGCTTCAAAAATAACGCGCTGTTTGTCTTTGGAAATGCCAATGCCTGTATCGCTAACCGCAAAATACAAGGGTATGCTGGCGCTGCTTTTGAGCTTGCTGTTTGCTCCAAACTGTGCATTTTGGGCCAAGCCAACGTCGAGTTTGATCTTGCCCTTTTCTGGAGTAAATTTAAAGGCGTTGGAAAGCAGGTTTTTGATGATTTGCTCCAACCGGCCCTGGTCGGTAGTAAGTTCTTTGGGCAGATTGGCCGCAAGCTGGATGTTGAAATCGATTTTCTTGTTGTTGGCCACTTCGCTAAACAACGATTCGATGTTGTGCTTCACATCAGCCAGGTCGACATGCTGTAGGTTGATGTCAATATTGCCCGATTCGATTTTAGAAAGGTCGAGGATATCGTTGATGAGCGTTAGCAAATCCGATCCGGCATTGTGGATAACGCCCGCATATTTGATCTGTTCTTCCTGCAGGTTGTTCGGCCTGTTTTCCTTTAAGATACGCGCCAAAATGAGGATGCTATTTAGGGGCGTTCTCAATTCGTGGCTCATATTGGCCAAAAACTCCGATTTGTATTTGCTGCTCAGTTCCAGCTCCTGCGCCTTGAGGCTAATGGCTTCTTTGGCCTGGTTAATGGAAGCGTTGCGCTCTTCGAGTTGCTGCGCCTTTTCTTCGAGTTCGGCATTGGCATGCTGCAGCTCCTCTTGCTGTACGCGCAGCTCTTCTTCCGAAGCCTGTAACGCTTCGGTTTTGTAAATCAGTTCTTCGTTGGTGGTACGCAGTTCTTCCTGTTGGCTGGCCAGCTCTTCGGCCTGCTGCTGTGTTTGCTCAAAAAGCTGTTTCAGTTGCAAATGGGCCAAAGCACTGTTCAGTGCAATGCCTATATTTTCGGCAATGTTGGCAATCAGTTCGAGCTTGTTGGCCTGTGGCGCTAGTAAAAAGCCCATTTCAGCCACGGCTATGGTTTTGCCTTCAAAAACAATCGGCACCAAAAAAAGATAGTTGGGCACGGTTTCGCCCAGTGCAGAACTGATCTTGACATAGCCCGGCGGCACATCCTTGATGTACTTGGTCTTTTTTTCTACGGCCGCTTGACCCACTAGGCCCTCGCCAAAGTGGATGTTCTTTTTGAGTCGGCCTTCGTAGGCATAGGTGCCACTCAGGTAAAGCGATTGCTTTTTATCGTCAACTAAGAACAGGGCGCCAATGCGGGCATCGATGTAATTGCAAATGGCAGAAATGATATTGGTGGCCAGCTCGTCAACTTCCTGCTCGCCGCGCATGGCTTCGTTAATTTGGGCGGCGCCACTCAAAAGCCAGTTATTGTGCTCGTTTTGCGCCGATATTTCGGCCAGCTCTTTATTGGTTTCCAAGATTTCTTTTTCGGTTTCCTTTTGCTGGTCGAAGGTGCGCCTAATGTAGCGCAGCAAAAACAGAATAAGGCCAAAAATAATTACCGCGCTTAAAATAACCACAATAATGGTGGTGCGACTTTTGCTTTCGTTGTTGCTTTTGCGCTCATCGAGCAAGGCCTGCTCGTTTTTAACAAAGGCATTGTTGATCCGGAGGAAGTTTTCTTTGGAAATCTGGCCAATGCTATCAACCGCTTTGGCCTGTGCTGCGGCAAAGCCTTGGCTGTTTACCTTTTGGACGATCGTTTTCATGTCCTCGATCTTTTGCAGGGCATAAAATTCCAGGCTGTCGGCTAATTTGGCTTGCTGCGGATTGTCGAGAGCCAGTTTTTTTAACTGGTCTATATTTGGGATAATCCTGTTGATGCTTTTGTTGTAGGGATTTTTATAGGTCTCTTTTTCGGTAAGGAGATAGCCCCTGAGGCCTGTTTCGGCATTGAGCAACTCAATTTCTGTTTTCTCGGCAATGCTGATTACGGCATGCGAATGGCTTACCCATTGCGAACTTTCGGAAAAGGCTTTGAGGCTAAAATAAGAAGTCAGGGCCGAGATAAAAACAAAGAGCAACGAAACAACAAAACCCGTAAGTACCTGTTGTTTAAAAGAAAGCTTAACCATCGATTAATAAAAATTATAAAGCTAAGATAGGATTAAAACATGCATAATCCCAAGTGGTGCGTTAAGTGGCTCATAAGATGGTTGTTATGGGTTTTGGCTAAGGCTTTAGGCAGTCGTAATAGGTAGTTCCTATCGGGATGGTTTTTTCGCCGATCCAAACCTGGGTACGGTCGTATTTGCTGATTTTGTCTTTGGCCACAATGAATGCCCGATGGGTGCGCACAAACTGGGCCGTGGGCAGGATTTCGGCCAGCTCGTTAATGGTAATCCGCGAACTGATGAGCTTATCGTTGGTCAAATGGAACTGGGTATAGTTGCCTGAAGCTTCTACATAATTGATATCCTTAAGCCATACCTTAACCTGTTCGTAGCCATCTTTTACAAAAATAAAATCGCTCTGTGGCCTTGGCGCCTGTGTACGCAGGTCGAACAGTTCCTTGGCTTTGTTGCAGGCCTTTAAAAACCTCGAAAGCGAAAAGGGCTTGAGCAAATAATCCACGGCATCGAGCTCGAAGCTTTGTACAGCATGTTCGCTGTAGGCCGTTGTAAAAATAACCATGGGCGGCTTGCTCAGAGCCTTTAAAAAATCAATGCCACTGATGTCGGGCATTTTGATGTCGAGGAAAATAAGGTCTACTTTGTTTTGCTGCAGATAGGAGATGGCCTCAAAGGCGTTGCTAAAGCTGGCCCTTAATGCTAAAAAGGGCACTTTGGATGCGTGGCTGGCCACAATATCCAAGGCAATGGGTTCATCGTCTATAGCAATGGCAATCATTTAAATTTTTTGGTTGGCTTTTATTTTGTTAAACAAAGGTGCAAAAAATCCTAGTTTGTCAAATTATTCCTGGTTTAAAATGCTGTCTATTTGTTGATAAAGTTCCTCCCTGTCGCTTGGCCGTTTTGCCTTTGCTGCTACCAGCTTGCCCGCCTTGTCGAAGATGAAGTATTGCGGATAGTATTCGCTCTTGTCTTGGGCTCCAGCTAACAGTTCTTTCCAAAATGGAGCGATGTTTTGTCGGCTTTTGCGCAGGTGCAGGCCTTCCATTCCATTTACTTTAATAAACTGTTTCCAGAAGTCATCTTGGCTATCTTCATCCATGTCTAAATAAACAAAGGCTACATTTTTACCTTTAAATCTAGCTTTAAGTTCAGGTACATATTGCAGCTCTTCTTTACATGGACCGCACCAAGTGCCCCAAACGTCTAGATAAACTACCTTGCCTCTAAGTGTTTTGATCACATCAGCTATACGGCTAATGTTTTCGTAGCCATTAATAATTACAATATTTTTATTGCTTTGGTTCTCTTCCAGTCTTTGTTTTAAGCTGGTGGTTTTTGTCTTTACATCCTTTAAGTAAATGCTGCTGGGAAACTGCTTTTCAAATGCTTCGGCTAAATACTGTAAGTGGGTTAGATTTTTTTCGGTGTAAAGGGAGGCAATTTTTTGATAAAAGTAAGATTCAATATTTTTGGCAGGAATGTTTTTTATGGCCCCTATCCATTCCACGTACCATTTTCCTTTTTGTTTAGCCAGTGTTTTGCCGCTATCCAAACTAATGCCATAGTACGGTAGGGGTTGGTTGTCAGGAGTTTTATCCTGTTTGGCTTTTAAGAAAGCTTTCGTCGCCAAATATTTGAAGTAGCTATCTAAGTAATTGTAATAATTAGATCCGGAAGGGGCTGCCTGACCTGGCAACTTGGAGTTTTCAAATATCTTGAGAATGAGGCTATCCATTGTGTTTTTTTCCAAATTTGCTGTTCGGGCAAACATATCCAACAAGTAAATCGAGCGGTAATTGATGTCATCAATAATAATTTGTTTAGCAATGTTATTGATCTGTCTCTTATACACATCTGACGCTGCCGACGAACCACGACATGTGTAGGTAGGGGTGGTGGGGGGGGGGGGAAGAAGGGGGGGGGGGGGG
>NZ_JAELUC010000080.1 GCF_016429155.1 Pedobacter sp. ASV12
CCCCCCCCCCCCCCCCCCCCCCCCCCCCCCCCCCCCCCCCCCCCCCCCCCCCCCCCCCCCCCCCCCCCCCCCCCCCCCCCCCCCCCCCCCCCCCCCCCCCCCCCCCCCCCCCCCCCCCCCCCCCAACCCCCCCCCCCCCCACCCACACCACCCCATGTCGTGGTTCGTCGGCAGCGTCAGATGTGTATAAGAGACAGGAATTCAACCTTATAATCCATCGTATACGGCTCGTCCATTACATCTACGTGTACCAACCAGTACACATCGGCCCGTTTAGGCTCTTTCGGGATAATGGAATAAATGATTTTCGATTCGATTTCTGTTTTGAAATTGGCACTGGTGAGGTACACCAAGTGCGACGAATACTTGGGCACCGAAATGTCATCGCTCAGCTCTTTGATAATCTGGTAATAATCTTCGATGTCGACATATTTTACAAAACGGTTCTTGATTTTCCGGGCCACATACCAACCCCACATCACCGTAAACAAGGCCGAACCCAGCAATACGGTCAACCAGCCACCTTCTAAAAACTTGTGTAGATTACTTACCAAAAACGTTCCTTCGATCAACACGTAGGTTACAATAAAAGTAATGACCAAATACCGCGGAAACCGCCTGCTCCTGAGGTAATAAGTAACCAATATGGTGGTCATGAGCATGGCAATGGTAATGGAGAGGCCATAAGCCGCATCCATTCTTTCAGAGCGTTCGAAGAAAAATACGATTCCACAGCAACCAATCCAGAGCATCCAGTTGATAGACGGCACATACAATTGGCCCTTGGTAACCGAAGGATAAACAATACGTATTTTTGGCCATAAATTGAGCCGCACGGCTTCCGAAATAAGCGTAAACGAACCACTAATCAAAGCCTGACTGGCAATAACAGCTGCCATGGTAGCCAATACCACCATTGGGATCTGAAACTGCCCCGGAACAATTTGAAAAAAGGCATTCACCTTTGAGCTGGGCACATAGCTGCGCATGTTGTGGATAATCCAAACACCCTGACCCAAATAGTTGAAAATGAGCATAACTTTCACAAAAATCCAGCTGATGCGGATATTGTTCCGGCCGCAATGGCCCAGGTCCGAATATAAGGCCTCGGCTCCGGTTGTACATAGGAAAACACCGCCCAAAATCACAAAAGCCTTCGGATGGCTAACCAGCAAGTTGATGGCATGATACGGGTTCAAGGCTGCGAAAATACTCAGGTCTTTCACAATAAACGACATGCCTAGAATACCCAATACGGCAAACCATACAAACATAACCGGGCCAAAAAGCTTGCCCACCAAATTGGTACCGAACTGCTGGATAACGAACAACACGGTTAAAATGGCAATCACAATAGGCATGACCTGAATGTGCTCAAATTTATTGGTGAGGCCCTCTATGGCCGAAGTTACCGTAATACTTGGGGTAATAATACCATCGGCAAGCAGTGCACAGCCGCCCACAATAGCCGGTATAACCAGCCATTTGGCCTTTTTGCGCACCAAAGAAAACAGCGAAAAAATACCGCCCTCGCCCTTGTTATCGGCCCTGAGGGTAATAATTACATACTTGATGGTGGTTTGCAGGGTCAGCGTCCAGATGATGCACGACAATACCCCCAGCACAATGGCAGGCGTAATACCGTTGGGATTAGTTACCTGACCATCCTTTATTCCCAAAACAGTGGTAAAAATGGCATTGAGGGTATATAAGGGTGAAGTACCGATATCGCCAAAAACAATTCCCAAACTAATCAAAACGCCACCTGCAGTAAGGGCATTCACATTTTTATGACTTGACACGTGCTAAATTTTTATGACTTGAATTGCTAAAAATTGAGTTGCAAAATTAATTAAATAATTGTGATTAAGTCTATAATATTTTTCACCCATATTTTGCTCAAAAAAAAGTCAAAAAAATTAAAAATAGCAGCGGTGTTAAATATTGTTAAATATTGATTTAATCAACAAAATGTTTGATTTCTTTGTTTAATTATTTATATTTTTGCCAGCAGTCAACATGAATTTAAAGTCGAAAATAGCGTTCTCCCTGAGCGTACTATGCACATGCTGCATGGTAGCTTTCTTGAGCAATGCTGCTTTTGCCCAAAAAATAGACACAACGGCCATTACGCTAAAACCAAAGCCCAAAACGGTAAGTCGTGTACCTGTAATCAAAGCCAACATACAGCCCTACAAGCCTGCCTTTAACCTTTCGAGCGCCAATACGAATACCGGCGTTACGGTTAAGTCGGGCAAAATATTAACCGTGCTCAAACTTTACCCCAATCCGGTAAACGAACAGCTCAACATCAGTCTGCGCCTAGACCGCGAAAGCACATTATCCATTAAAATCACCGACCTGTTAGGCAACGACGTACTGGTGCTGGCCAACGAACGCACACCCGCAGGCGAACAGACCAAAACCTATACCATTCCAAACAAACTGAATGCTGGCATCTATTTTCTGAGGATTGTTGCCGGTGGAGAGCAGGTAGTTAAACGGATTTCGGTACTGTAATTCCCTATTTGTTTCTTATTTTTGTTTCATGAAGATTATTGCCATCGGCCGCAACTATGCTGCGCATGCCAAAGAATTGAACAATGCCATTCCCACAAAGCCTGTTATATTTTTAAAGCCCGATACGGCTGTTTTAAAAGACAACAAGCCTTTCTATATCCCCGATTTCTCAACAGACATCCACTACGAATTGGAAGTGGTGCTTAAAATCTGCAAGGAAGGCAAGCACATTGCCGAAAAATTCGCAGCCAACTATTACGACGAAATTGGCTTGGGCATTGATTTCACCGCCCGCGACATCCAAAGCGAACTCAAGGAAAAAGGCTTGCCATGGGAATTAGCCAAAGCTTTCGACAACTCGGCCGCCATTAGCTCCTTTACCCCAAAGGCCGAATTTGGCGACCCCTACCAGTTGCAGTTCGAACTACAGGTGAACCAAGAAACGCGCCAAAATGGACATACCAGCAATTTGCTGTTCTCTTTCGAAAAAATCATTGCCTTTGTTTCCCAATACATCACCCTTAAAAAAGGCGACCTCATTTTTACGGGCACGCCCGAAGGTGTTGGCCGGGTAAAACAAGGCGATCATTTAGAAGCCTGGCTGCAAGGCAAACCTTTACTCAATTTCCACATTAAATAATACCGATGCTTCCTTTGAAAAATATTTTGGACTTGCCAAAGTCCCTATGCCCTTATTTAACTGCCCTGTTCTTGCTATTGTGCCTACAAACCCAGGCGCAACAGGTTTTTAGCGGCAACGTTTATCCCCTAACCGATTTCAGGCAGCCATTGGATATTGTGCCACCAGCCTTGGCCGGATCTTTCGGCGAACTGAGGGCCAACCACTTCCATTCGGGCATCGATTTTCGGACCAACCAACGCATCGGCTACCCGGTTTATGCCACTGCCGACGGCTACATTTCGAGGCTACGCGTACAGAACAGCGGTTTTGGCCTAGCCTTATACATTGTGCACCCCAATGGCTTTACTTCTGTTTATGGGCACCTCTCTCGTTTCAGTCCAAAAATTGCACAACAGGTAAAAGCCATCCAATACAAAAACAAATCGTACGAAATAGACGAATTTCCCAATGCCGACCTGCTTCCTGTTCGTAAAGGCGAAATCATTGCCTATTCGGGCAATACCGGCAGTTCTGGCGGACCGCACCTGCATTTCGAGCTGCGCGACAGCAAAACCGAAGCCACCATTAACCCACAGTTGTTAGGCATCGAAATACCAGACAATATTCCGCCAGTTATCTATTCGATGTATGTATACCGTTTAAATGGAAAGCCTTTTAACGAATTTACGCCCAAACAATATTTTCAGGTAGTGGGAGGCAACGGAAAATACAACATCAACAAGGTAAGCACTATCCATTTAAGTGGCGAAGTAGGTTTCGGCATCATCACTACCGATAAGCACAACGGCCTCTCGGGTCTTAATGGCGTATACTCCATCCAATTAGAATTAGATGGCGCCTTGGTTTATACATCGGCATTAGAACAGTTTAGCTTTGAGAATAGTAAGGCCATCAATTCGCACATTGATTATCCTGCCTTTTTAAACCTCCGAAAAAGCATCCAAAAAAGCTTCGTAGATCCGGGCAATCCGTTGCAGATCTACAGCAATTTGGTCAACAATGGACGCATGACCTTCAACGATGGCAAATTGCACGAAATAAAGTATATCATCAGCGATTCGAAAGGCAACAAAAGCACGCTGCAGTTTAATGTATTGGCCGACCCTAAAGCCGTTATCCATACGCCAGCCTCGCCCGAAGGCATCTCCTTTCCATACAACAAAGCCAACGAGTACAATAGCGACGACGTGAAGATTATTTTGCCGAAGGGCACCTTATACAACGACCTTAATTTCATTTACAAAAAACTGCCTAAGCCAACACACAATGCGTTTTCGGCCGTACATCAGGTACAGAACAGCCAAACACCGCTCCACACCGGCTTCGAAATCTGGATCAAGGCCGACAGCAGCCTGAGCAAATACCAGAACAAAGCATTGATTGTCAACACCAACCGCTCATCGCAAGGTGGCTATTTTGAAAACGGCTATGTGAAGGCTACGCCCCGCAGTTTTGGCAGTTTCTTTATCGCCATCGATACCGTTGCCCCAAGCATTGTTCCGGTAAATATCGCTCCGGGCAAGAATATGTCTGAGTTAAGTAAAATGAGCTTCAGGATTAGCGACAACCTTTCGGGAATTAAGAGTTTTAATGGCTATATTGACGGCAAATGGATATTGATGGAGTTCGACACCAAAACGGCAAGCCTTTGGCATACTTTCGACGAAAGAACAACGCCAGGCAAACATAGCTTCGAGTTGCTTGTTGAAGATATGAAAGGCAATACCAAACGTTACGCCATCGAATTTACCAGATAGTGCATGGGCTGATGAGCAGGTTGGCCCAAGATTGTCAACCAAAAACCGCCAACTGTAAACTGCGAACCGAAAACTATCAACTATGGACTATCGATTGTGGACTGTAGACTATTAACTATCGATTTAACCCCTAAAAAATACTCAACATGGCAACACTTCAAATCGGAGATCAAGCTCCGGCATTTACTTCAAAAGACCAAAACGGAAACGCCGTTTCGCTCAACCAGTTTAAAGGACAAAAAGTAGTGCTTTATTTTTATCCGAAAGACGATACGCCTGGCTGTACCGCCGAGGCCTGCGATTTCAGGGATAATTACCAGGGATTGAAGGCTAAGGGCATAGAAGTGCTTGGCGTGAGCGTAGACGACGAAAAATCGCATCAGAAATTCATCAATAAACACAGCCTGCCCTTTACGCTCCTGGCCGATACCGACAAGTCCATTGTAGAAGCTTATGGCGTTTGGGGCGAAAAAAACATGTACGGCAAAAAATACATGGGCACGAACCGCACCACCTTCGTCATCGACGAAAACGGCAAAATCGAACACATCATTACCAAGGTAGACACCAAAAGCCCAACGGCCCAAGTACTTGAGCTGTTAAACAAATAATAAATTCTACCCATTAACTAGTGTTTTTAAATTCAACTTTCTACCTTAGCAACCATAATAAGATTACCTTTGTTACCATAACAATTTTACTTTAATGAAACATACAATTAGTGAACTAGAAGACATTGCCTCGCAAGTAAGAAGAGATGTGCTGAGAATGGTACATGCCGTTCAATCTGGACACCCGGGCGCCTCCTTAGGCTGCGCCGATTTCTTTACCGCGTTATATTACGAGGTACTGAACCACTCGCCAAAATTCACCATGGACGGTACTGGCGAAGATTTATTTTTCCTCTCAAACGGACATATTTCGCCGGTTTGGTATAGCGTGTTGGCAAGATCTGGTTATTTTGAAGTAAGCGAACTGGCTACTTTCAGAAAACTTGATTCTAGGTTACAAGGTCACCCTACCACCCACGAAGGCCTGCCAGGCATCCGCGTGGCCTCCGGCTCGTTGGGCCAAGGTCTTTCAGTAGCCATCGGCGCTGCCCTCACCAAAAAACTGAACAACGACAAAGGCCTGATTTATACCCTTCAGGGCGATGGCGAGTTGCAGGAAGGACAAAACTGGGAAGCCTTTATGTTTGCGCCTTTCCACAAGGTAGACAACCTGATTGCCAGCATTGATTACAACGGCCAACAGATTGACGGACCAACCGAGAAAGTGCTTTCGTTAGAAAATCTTCAAGCCAAGTTCGAAGCTTTTGGCTGGCATGTCATCACCTCCGACGGCAACGATATGGAGCAGATTGTAAAAGCCCTGCACTATGCCAAATCCCTAACCGGAAAAGGCAAGCCGATCTTAAACTTGATGAGTACCCAAATGGGCTATGGCGTCGATTTTATGGTAGGCACCCACAAATGGCACGGTTCTGCCCCAAGCGATGCACAATTGGCCGTAGCTTTATCGCAACTTAAAGAAACCCTTGGAGATTATTAATTCGTATGGCGTATTGAGAAATGCGTATAGAGCTTAAATCACAATACGCAATACGCCGTACCCTATACTTATTATAATGAAAAAATACACATACACCGAAAAAAAAGATACACGTTCAGGTTTTGGAGCGGGCCTGCATGAAGCCGGCAAACGCAATGAAAACGTAGTTGCTCTTTGCGCCGATTTAAAAGGCTCTTTGAAAATGGACGATTTCGCCAACGATTTTCCCGAGCGATTTGTACAAGTAGGTATCGCCGAAGCCAATATGATGGGCATCGCTGCCGGCATGACCATTGGTGGCAAAATTCCTTTTACAGGTACTTTCGCCAACTTTTCTACTGGCAGGGTTTACGATCAAATCCGTCAATCTATTGCCTACTCGGGTAAGAACGTAAAAATATGTGCTTCACACGCTGGGCTAACCTTAGGCGAAGACGGCGCAACCCACCAAATCCTGGAAGATATCGGCCTGATGAAAATGTTGCCGGGCATGACCGTGATCAACCCTTGCGACTACAACCAAACCAAGGCTGCTACCTTAGCCATTATGGAGCATGAAGGACCCGTTTACCTGCGTTTTGGCCGTCCGGTTATTCCGGTATTCACCCCGGCCGACCAAAAATTCGAAATCGGCAAGGCCTGGATGGTCAACGAAGGAACCGATGTAACCATCATCGCCACTGGCCACATGGTTTGGAGAGCCATAGAAGCCGGCGAGAAACTGGCCGAATTGGGTATCGATGCCGAAATCATAAACATCCACACCATTAAGCCTTTAGATGAAGAAGCCATCCTTAAATCAGTCAAGAAAACAGGTTGCGTGGTCACCTGCGAAGAACATAACAAATATGGAGGCTTGGGCGAGAGCGTTGCCCGCCTGCTTACCACCGAGTTGCCTACGCCGCAAGAATTTGTTGCCGTAAACGACAGCTTTGGCGAAAGCGCTACGCCAGACCAGCTCATGACCAAGTACAAATTGGATCCGGCTGATATCGTAGCCGCTGCTCAAAAAGTAATCAAAAGAAAAGCCTAGTGATCAAAACTTGGCGAAGGCACAAGGTGCATAAAGAAAATAAGCTTTGTGAACTTTGTGCCTTTGTTGTATATTAAGCCCGTTAAAAGCGTTTAAAAACTATCGTCAACTACCTAGCTGCAATGAAACAAGCTGAAGACTCGGAGATACTGCAAAAGTTTGGTGTTGAAAAGACGCGGAACGAGGCTTTCAATTTGCTCCTTCAAAAATACCAGCAAAAAATATACTGGCACATCCGCAGGCTGGTAATCGACCATGACGATGCCGATGATCTGGTCCAGGAATCTTTTGTAAAAGTTTGGAAAAACCTGGGCAATTTCAGGAGCGATTCGCAACTGTACACCTGGATCTACCGCATTGCCACCAACGAATGCATCACCTTTTTGAATAAGAAAAAGCTCAAAAACAATGTTTCGCTTGACGATGTGGGCAACGAACTGGCCGAAAGCCTGGCTTCCTCAACTTATTTCGATGGCGACAAAATCCAACGCAAGCTACAGGAAGCCGTACTGAAACTACCAGAGAAACAGCGTATTATTTTTAACATGAAGTATTTCGACGATATGAAGTACGACGAGATATCGGAGGTTTTGGGTACCAGCGTTGGTGCTTTAAAGGCTTCTTTTCACATCGCCGTCAAAAAAATAGAAAGTATTTTATTAAATGAAGATTGAGGCATTAAACCTTTTGCTATAAAAACCATCAATAATACGTGATGAATAAAAATAATGGAACCCTCATGAGTTTCGATTAAAAATCATCCACTACTCATGAGGGCTTCATAACCGAAAAAGAAGATGAAAGACAATGAAAATATGGAATGGGAAAAGGAAGCGGCATTTTTAGCCGGCTTGCCAAGAACTACGCCATATCGTGTGCCGGAGAATTATTTTGACCACTTGCAATTGCATATCAATCAATCGGTTTTTGTTGAGGGTTTGATGCAAAAAGAAGATCAGGGCTTTACCGTTCCGCAAAATTATTTTGAGGATTTGGCTTGGCAGATCGAAGACCGTATTGCGACAGACCAGCTTCGAACACTGACGGCAACAGATGGCTTTAAAACCCCAACAGGTTATTTTGAAAAGCTGCAGGCCGATATTTTAAGCCAAACCGTAGCGAGCAAATCGAAACCGAAAACAATCAGGCTTTGGCAGTCTGATTTGATGAGATACGTTTCGGCGGCCTGTTTTATTGTATTAACCGCTTCCGGATTGTACCTGAACCAGCAGCATACCATTAAACAAAACCGCAAAATCGAATTAGCCAACGAACAAATGCTTTATGACATCGACGAAAGTGTAATCATCGAACATTTGGAGGAAGGCCAAAATGCCAACGCTTCTGCTTCAGATACAGAAATGGAAAACTATATCCTAAATCATTTTTCATCGAGTGATTTGTCGAATAACTTATAAAAATTAATGATGAGGAATTTAATTATCGCTTTATTGCTCTTTCCAACACTGGCCCTGGCACAGGGTTTGAGAATGGACGAGAAAATGGAAGCCTACAAAGTAACCTGGCTAACAACCAAGCTCGATCTTTCGGCCGATGAGGCCAAGATTTTCTGGCCGATTTACAACGATTATACCAGAGAGCAAAGTACGCTGAGAAAAGAGCGTATGCAACAAATGATCAGTTTCAGAAAAATCAAGGAGATTGACGATTTATCTGATACCGAAATACAAAGCTTGATTTTAAACGATTTCGATTTTAGGCAAAAAGACCTCAACATCGAACGCAAGTACTACAACAAGTTCAAGTCGAATTTGCCGATTAAACTCGTTGGCAAGTTTTACAGGGCACAGGAAGCCTTTAAAAAGGAGCTGCTGAACAATTACAGGGGGCAGCATCCCAGACAATAAAAAATGAACGATTAAAAAAGAATCCCATGGGTCACCGGTCCATGGGATTTCTTTTTTAACTTAAATGAACTCAGAACGCCGGTCTCTACTTCGGCTAATCTACTAAGTTTCCGTAAAAATACTATTTAATCGTAACAAAATTGTATTTGTAACTAAATTTTTAGTAAAAATTAGCTGAAAACTAGCAAAGCTTTTTTGTGTATTTTTGCTCCATGTTAACACAACGCGAGCTTTTTTTAAAGCATAATGCCCAAACTTCGCCCACTCCCCTGTTGCTCGAGTTTATAAAAGCCAATGGGCTTTACATGTACGATGCCGCAGGCAAAAAATACATGGATCTTATTGCTGGCATTGGCGTTAGCAATGTAGGCCACTGCCATCCTAATGTGGTAAAAGCCATCCAACAGCAGGCCGAAACCTATATGCACCTGATGGTTTATGGAGAATACGTGCAAAGTCCGCAGGTAAATTTTGCCGAGGCACTGGCCAAGGTACTTCCAGCCCACCTGAGCTGCACCTATTTTGTGAACTCGGGCGCCGAAGCGGTTGAAGGCGCCATGAAGCTGGCCAAAAGATTTACCGGACGCCACAAGCTCATCGCCTGCAAAAACAGCTATCACGGCAGCACCCAGGGTGCGTTGAGCTTAATGGGCAATGAAGAATTTAAACAGGCTTACCGCCCCTTGCTTCCCGCCATCGAGTTTATCGGGTTCAACTCGCTACCCGATCTCGAAAAAATAGACCAGCAAACCGCCGCGGTTTTTATAGAGACCATACAAGGCGAAGCCGGCATCAGGGTGCCTGAGGCAGGCTATTTAAAAGCGCTTCGCGAAAAATGTACGCAAATGGGCACCTTGTTGGTGTTCGACGAAATACAATGTGGTTTTGGCCGTACAGGCAGGTTATTTGGTTTTGAGCATTTTGACGTCATGCCTGATATCTTATTATTGGCCAAGGGTATTGGAGGCGGTATGCCAATTGGTGCTTTTGTGGCCTCTGAGGCCATCATGTCAGTTTTCACCAACAATCCGATCTTGGGCCATATTACCACTTTTGGTGGCCATCCGGTAAGCTGCGCAGCGGGCCTGGCTACCCTAAACACCATCGTAGAAGAAAACCTGGTGGCAGCTGTTGAAGCCAAGGGCCAGCTTTTCAAAAAGCTGCTGCAACACCCGGCCATCAAGGAAATCAGGGGCAAAGGCCTGATGCTGGCCGTTGAGTTTGACAGCTATGAAACCAACAAAGCCATTATCGACGGCTGTATTGCCGATGGCGTGATTACCGATTGGTTTTTGCACTGTAGCAACTCCATGCGCATAGCTCCTCCTTTAACCATCACAGAAAAAGAAATTGAAAACTCTTGTGCAATTATATTAAAAAACGTAGTTTCAGTTTGTGGTTAATGCCTTATTGCCCATTAAAGTCTTTTTTCACAAAAGCATACCATTCTATTTTGACATGAAAAAACAATTCGTCATCTCTTGTTTTGCATTACTTACCTCATTAAACATTTTTGCTCAAAACACAAATAACGTTTTCGAAATTGCCTTACCAGAAGTAAAAATCAAAAATAGCTTATATCATACTTTAAATGTACTCGATTCTAGGCTGGACACTACACATTTTGGGATTGTCCAACTCGGTGCCTTTAATCGGAAAACCGAAGTTAAAATAAGTACGCCTATTGAAGCCCAGCTCCAAAAGGCATTTCACCATCAGCTTGACAGCGCTGCACAAAATGGAAAGCTTCTATTCCAAATCAGGCAGTTCTATTTTGCAGAAATTACAAGTGCCTTTAGCGAAAAAGGCTACTGTTACCTGAAAGCAGATTTATATACCAATAATAATGGTAATTATAAAAGGTTGGCGCGTATAGATACGGTAGCCATTGTAAGTGCCATGGATGTAACCAAGTTACTCATGCGCCAATCAAGCAAACTAATTACCGATTTTATTGCAATAAGTGCAACCCAAAAACCAGTAGATGGGGAAAGCTATACTTTTGCCGACATCATGAAAATTGATGACATAGAAAAAAGCAAAATCAAGTTATATACCACCGACAATCTGGTAGATGGCGTTTATCAAACCTATTCAGACTTCAAGCTACAACAGCCAAACAGCAATGATTTTACGGTAAGCAAACACCAGGAGCCTAAGGTTTTTATAGAAAAAGAAGGAAAGAAACAACAGCTCAAACCAAAAGAAATATATGCTTTTGTAAAGGAGGGAAAAGCGTACATTGCGACCGAATATGGCTATTATCCGTTAACTAAACGAGATAACAACTTTTACTTTAATGGAAAGATAAAAGTTACTGCAGATAATGCAAGTGTGATGTCGGCTTCCCTTTTCTTTGGTCTTATTGGGGGCTTAATTGCATCGATGCCAAATGCTCAAACATCAGAACTAAAAATAGACCACCAGACCGGAGAATTCATTCGCGAAAAAACAACTGCAAAATGAACGTATTGATTGTAGAAGACGAAAAAGGCTTGGCCCTCGAAATGGACGAGTTCCTCAGTAGGGAAGGATACATTGTGGAACATGCCTGGAAAAAATCGTCTGCCGAAGAAAAAATATTTGTCAACCAATATGATTTTATCCTATTGGATTTGGGTCTGCCCGATGGAGACGGTTTCGAAGTGCTTAAACAGCTCAAAAACCTCAAAGACCGCGACGATGCCGTTATTATTTTAACTGCCAGAAGTGCTGTTGACGACCGCATCAAAGGCCTGGATGGCGGTGCCGACGATTACTTGGCCAAGCCATTTTCGCTGAACGAGCTTTTGGCCAGGATGCACGCCATCATCCGTAGAAAGCACAAGCTCGAAAAAAACGAATTCAATATCCACGATTTTGTGCTCGATATCCAGAACCGTACCGTTTCCTATCAAAACGAAAGGGTGCCTTTAACCAAAAAGGAATTTGAGATCTTCAACTACCTGGTACTGAACAAAAACCGTGTGGTATCGCGCATGAGCCTAACCGAACATGTTTGGGGCGATATTTTGGAAGTGAACTCCGACTCGAACTTTGTTGATGTACACGTTAAAAACCTGCGCAAAAAACTGAGCCAATGTGCCAAAGCCGATTGGTTCGAAACCGTAAGGAGCATCGGCTACAGGATTAACTGTTAAAAGGCCCTTCATTAAAAGCCTAATCCATACACTCGAGAAATCATGAACCTGCAAGCAAAATTTGCCCTTTACAATGCCATCACCAAGATTGCCATAATTTTAGTATTGGGCTTGATTATTTTGCTTTCGCTCGAAACCATTTCTTCGCACCATTTGGATGGCCGTTTAACCAAAAAAAGGCTCAAGGTAATTGCCAACCTCAGCAGCAGCGAAATCGACAGCTTGTTAAACATCCAGCATTCGTTTACCGACTACAACATCTTGAAAGACGAGTTTGTAGTACTCAACATCGTTCCCAAAACCGCAAAGCTCGACACCACCATTTCATTTACTACCGAGCGTCGCGAAATTGAAGGCGACACAGAAATTTACCGGATTTTAAACGAACAGTTCGAATACGACAACAAGCGCTACAAGCTAGAGCTTGGCGAAACCATGACAGCCATGCAGGCCGTCAAAACAACCATCAGGTTTTACATGCTCATTGTACTGGTTATTGCCTTGCTGGTAACCCTGATTACCGATTTTGCCTTTACCAAATTCATTTTAAAACCCTTTTATCAAATCATAGACCAAAAGCTGAATAAGGTAAACGACCCCACTTCCTACAATTACCAGAACATTCCGACACATACCACCGATTTTAAGATTTTAGACAACAGCATCAACTCGCTGATGCGCAAAATATCGACCCTGTTTTCGCTCGAGAAACAGTTTATCGCCAATGTGTCGCACGAACTGCTAACCCCTATTTCTATCCTCTCGGGTAGACTGGAAAACATCCTGGCAGCCGAAAATCTGCCAGAAGAGCACGAAAACAAGTTGTTGGCTTCCCTCAAAACCCTCAACCGCCTAAAAGTCATCATCAACAGCCTCCTGCTCATTTCAAAGGTAGAAAACGACCAATACGTTAAAACCGATCAGATCCATGTTAAAGACGAGCTGGAAGAGATTTACGAAACCCTGGAAGACCGTATACAAGACAAAAAGCTGAGCTACACCAATGAGGTAAACGAAGATTTTAAGCTGGTAGGCAACCAGGCTTTGTTTCATACCCTGCTGGTCAACATCATCAACAATGCCATCAAGTACAATGTAACCGGAGGCAGCATTATCATTAAAGACCGTTTAGAAGCCCACCGCTACCTGTTGAGCATTGCCGATACCGGAATAGGCATGGACAAAAAAATAATAGACAATGCCTTTAAGCGCTTTGAAAGGGAAAACGACGATAATGAAGAAGGTTTTGGCCTCGGATTGGCCATTGTAAACAGTATTGCCAAATTTCATCAGCTCGACATCAATATCCAATCAGAAAAGGGCAAAGGAGCGATTTTTACCATCGAGTTTCCGATTCTCTAACTTCTAATCGCAGTTTTGCGCAAGCTGAAGTATTCTTCATAAAATCTTCATAATCGAAAAGCATCTTTGAATAACAAAACACCAGAAGCGATTTCCGTTTTGTTATCTAAAAACTCATCAATAGTTTTTTAGTTTTCCGGTTACCCTTATCTGAACCTTTATGTATTGCAAAATACATGAAGGTTTTTTTGTTTTAATTAGCGCAATCAAGAGGCGAAAAGAAGGCAAGCCATAATTGTTTACCCCATTTTTTGGCGCTTGATCAGGTAAGCTTCCAGCACCTGGTCAAACCCAGCTTTGATGTCTGCATCAACCATATCAATCTTATACTGGGCACATTTCAGGGCCAGTTGTTGCCGATAATTGCCCATCTGCTCCAAATAGGCCTCTCTTACGTGCGAAGCATGAGCCTTTAGGGTGGCGCCCGTTTCCATATCCACAAACTCGTAAGGCCTATTGGCAAAATCAAAAGCCACCTCTTTGCTTTTATCGGTTACGTTAAAAAGTACAACTTCATGCTTATTAAACTTGAGGTGTTGCAGCGCCGAAAATAAGGCCGCGACTTTTTCTTCGTCGTGCACGGTTTGCAGCATATCGCTAAAAACAATAACCAAAGAACGCTTATGGATCAGGTCGGCCACCTGGTGTAAGGCAGTTGCCAAATTGGTAGTGATATTCATTTTCGGTGCTTTAAGCACCTGCTCCAGCTGGGCAAACAAGTATTTTTGATGCGTATTAGTCGATTTGGCCTGTGTATTTAAGCCGAGCTGGTCTGTAAACAAGCTCAAGCCAAAAGCATCGCGCTGCTGTTTCAGCAATTGGATCAATACGGCTGTGCTTTGTACGGCAAAAATGAGCTTGTTGTAGCTTTCGTCGGGATAATACATCGACGAAGAAGTATCGATTACAAACTGGCAACGCAGGTTGGTCTCTTCTTCGTAACGCTTGCTAAACAGCTTATCGGTTTTGGCAAACAGCTTCCAGTCGATGTTTTTTACCGTATCGCCGTTATTGTACAAGCGGTGTTCGGCAAACTCGACCGAAAATCCGTGAAAGGGACTTTTATGCAGCCCAGTTATAAAACCCTCTACCACCTGGCGGGCCAAGAGCTCCAAGTTGGCCTGCAGTTGCAGGTTTTCGTACGGGTTAATTGTTGCCATCAGGTAAAGCTAACAAAAGATTTTTTATTATTTTTAGTCTATTACTAAATCTCCGTTATGAAAAAATTCTACTTTTTATTAGCAACATTAGCCTTTGCGGCACTTGATGTCTATGCACAAACCGTACAAGGCGGCAAGGTAAACACCGAAAGCAACAAAATCCTGAACAAGCTCGATACCGCCAAGAAAAAGGAAGGCTGGACGGTTCGTGGCACCAACGTACTCTTATTAAACCAGGCTGCCTTTTCCAATTGGGTTGCAGGGGGCATCAACTCGGTTGCCTTAACCGCGCGAGGCGATTACGAGTTTAACCTGAAGAGGGGCAGCACGCTTTGGGAAAACCGCATTTTAATGGGGTATGGCCTAAGATCTGAGCAGGGTAGCGATGCCACCAAGGTAGAAGACGTCATTGACCTTACTTCTAAATATGGCCGTCAGATTAAACAAAGCAACTGGTACGCTGCCGCTGCGCTGAACCTGAAAACCCAGTTTAGCAAGGGCTACGATTATAGCAAGCCAGCACAAGGCTATATTTCTAATTTCATGGCGCCAGGTTACGTAACCATTGGTTTGGGGGTCGACTATATTCCGAATGATAATTTTCAGCTCAGTATTCATCCCTTAACTTCCCGCCTCACTTTTATTGGCGACAAGGCCGTTTTTGATCCCGACCACGACGGCATTTTAACCGATGCTTTTGGCGCCAAGCCCGGTGAGAATTTTGTATATCAATTTGGCGCTTATTTTGGGGGCAGGTACAAAGCCAAACTGATGGAAAACATCTTACTCGACAATCGTTTTGGCATTTTTAGCAATTACTTAGAAAAACCGCAGAACATGGTTTTGGCCTACAGCGCCATATTAGACATGAAAGTAAACAAGTTTATCTCTACGCAAATTACTGCCGACCTTTTTTACGACGACAATCAGATTGGCAAATTGCAGCTTAAAGAAACCCTTGGTGTGGGACTAACTTATAAGTTTGGAAAATATTAACGTTCTACTACTCTAAGGTTACTGCATAAAAAAGCCCCAACTCGATCGAGTTGGGGCTTTTGCTTTGTTGCAGCTATGCTTATTTTTTGGCAATTTTATAGAGGTTGCCTCCATCAGTGATGGCATAGAGTGCGCCGTCTTTGCCCTCTACCAAATCCCTGAAACGTTCGCCCTTATCGGCCAACAGTCTTTCTTCGCCTACAATTTTGTTGCTCTGAATCACCAGACGGATAATGTGCGAGCCACTTAAGGCGCCTACAAACAAATTACCTTTCCACTCGGCAATTTTGCTGCTGTTGTAGAAGGCAATACTGCCTGGCGAAATACTGGGGTTCCAGTAATAAATTGGCTGCTCCATTCCCTCTTTTTGCTGGATGCCATCGCCAACTTTTTTGCCACTGTATTCGGTACCGTAGGTAATAATGGGCCAGCCATAGTTTTTACCGGGCTTGATGATATTGACTTCGTCGCCACCTTTGGGGCCGAATTCTGCTTCCCAAAGCTCACCAGTTTGCGGATTAATGGCCAAACCATCCGGATTGCGCAAACCATAGGCATAAATCTCGGGGCGGGCATCGGCCTGTTTGGCAAAAGGCCCGTTGGGGACGGGTTTTCCGGCTGGGGTAAGGTGCAGGATCTTGCCCAGCGAAGAATTGAGGTATTGGGCCTGGATCCTGATGTCGTTTCCAGAGCGCTCGCCTGTACTTACAAAGAGGTTTCCGTTCTTATCAAATACAATCCTCGAACCGTATTGCAGTTTGCCACCATAAGCTGGTGTAGCTCTGTAAATGATCGTCTGGTTTTCAATAGCTGTTTCGCTGGCCGAAAGCTTGCCTTTGGCTATGGCTAATAAAACACCTTTTTCTTGCGGCTCTGCGTAGGCCCAGTAAATCATTCTGCTTTTTGCAAAATCGGGAGCCAAAGTTACATCCAACAAGCCACCTTGGCCAGATGCATCTACCTTAGGCAAGCCTGTAATGGTTTTTGAAAGCGTTCCGTTGGCCTGTAAAATAACCATGTTGCCGTATTTCTGCGAAATTAAAAATCGGCCATCAGGCATTACAGAAATACCCCAAGGGTTTTCGAGCTTATTATTGATTACGGTAATACTTAATGGCGTAGCGGTTTTAACAGCCTTGATCCGCGTCTGTCCGACAAAAGCGGGCTTATAATCAGCCGAAGGTTTTTGCGTTTCTACCGAATTTTGTGCCCAAAGCGAGGTGCTTCCCACACAATTGATTAAAACACCTGCCAACAACAGGTAGCGCATTTTACGATTGGGATGGTTCATGAGATTTGTTTTGTTTGCTTAAAAAAACGAAAAAATATCTGTAATCAAAAACACAATAGTGCGATAATAAGTTTTGAAAAGCTTTATCACAAAGGTGTTACCGCCATTTGCCCAGCAAACACATCTATTTGTTTATCAATAATTTAAAAAAAATATTTTAACAAATACCCGTTCGTTGCCTATAGCATGCAACTTTACCGAAGCTTCATTGTCTTGTTAACTGATTAATCAAACCAACTGTTAACAGCATGCCATTCGTTTAAGGTAGCGTTTATCAGCTCCGGTTTTTTCAAACTGCAGAGGATTCTGCAGCAGGCGTTCAAACCAAGAAAAGCAAAGACGTTGATAAACCTACCCACGGATGACATGAAACAAGCTACTAAACGCAAAGCCCCGAAACCATCAAGGTCTGTCTCTTATACACATCTGACGCTGCCGACGAACCACGACATGGGGTGGTGTGGGGGGGGGGGGGGGGGTGGTGTGGGGGGGGGGGGGGGGGGGGGGGGGGGGGGGGGGGGGGGGGGGGGGGGGGGGGGGGGGGGGGGGGGGGGGGGGGGGGGGGGGGGGGGGGGGGGGGGGGGGGGGGGGGGGGGGGGGGGGGGGG
>NZ_JAELUC010000081.1 GCF_016429155.1 Pedobacter sp. ASV12
CCCCCCCCCCCCCCCCCCCCCCCCCCCCCCCCCCCCCCCCCCCCCCCCCCCCCCCCCCCCCCCCCCCCCACCTTTTTTTACTGATCCGGCCCCCACCGATATCTACACATGTCGTGGTTCGTCGGCAGCGTCAGATGTGTATAAGAGACAGAAACGGGTGTTCGCCGGCTCTACCGATAATTTGGTGCCATTGTAATTGCAGTCGAAATAAAATATAACTTCATCCTGATCGGACCAAATAAGAATAGAGCTTATTTTATCATTGATGTTTTTATAGCCGCTTAATTCTTGATTTAATGTGGTTTTTCCACTCTTGATCAACACCTTTTCAAAGTTGGAATTGAATGTAGACGGGCTTGGAAGTTCATATACGTTATCGTTCTGTAAACTATAATTATCTCCCAAACAATTATCATCCTCAAAAACCAGTACGTTCAAATTCTGGGGGATAATCGCCGAGGAGAAGAAATCATTAGCTTTCATGCCGAGGTTTTTAAGGGTGTATAAACCACGTTTGAGCATATACTTCTGCCCCTTGTAGTTGGCATCTTCGTAAAACCAAGCTTCGCCTTGTGGCTTTAAAAGCTTAAACTTGTTAAGCTCCGGATTTTCTTGTGCTAACTTTTGAGGCAAGGCAACAGGTCTGGCCACTTGGGCCAATGCAAGTTGCGCGCAAAGGGTGATTATCAATATGAAAAATAGATGTTTCATCTTACTTTTTAGTTCTTTGTTTCAAAAACCGTTTAACAAATGCGTTAAAACGGGGCAGCGATTGATCTTCGTAGACACTGATAAACTGTCCAAACTGCATGTAGCCATAAACAAAAGGATCTTTGGCCGCTTCTTCATAGTTTTTAACAAAGTATTCTTCTACGCTTTGTCCTGCGGGAACAGGATTGGGCAATTGGGCGTACATCTTTTTGGCATATTGATAACATTGCTCCAATTCTTTCGACCTGCCCTGCTTGCGCCACCACAACATGGCGATTCGGTTGGCGAAAAACTCATCTTGATAGGGTGAGAGCAGTTTTCCTTGAACCTTGTGCTGCAGAGCATGTCCCAATTCGTGGGACAAATAAAACCCGTTGAAGAACAGTCCGAAGATCCGCTTTCCTTCATCCTCGCTGCCTCCCAACTTATAGAAGAACTGTTTCTGAGGTTCAATGACCTGTGCCCAAATAGGCAGATTCACAGTTTTTATTTCCTGTGAGCCATCATAATAGATCAGATAGGGGGTGGTGTTTAAAATGGTTGAAACCTTTATTTTGGTTGAGGGACTTATCTTTTCGACATCGGCAATGAATTTGGAGGTAATTGCTCTCGCATCGCGTATTTCAGCTGCAGTATCAGTATAAAGGTTGAACCAATTTTGCTGTGCTGCACAAAAATTGGCAAGCAACATCAGGGTGATGGTTAGGATTTTAAATTTCATTCTGGCCATATCTTATCAATTTATTTAAGCTGGGTGGTACTTGCTCACATTTTAAAGACAGCTGTACTTATAGTTTGCTAGTTTCACTGCTAATTTATTAACAGAATTAAATCATATCGACATCAATAAGCCAAGTGTTAGCTTGGCTTATTGAAACGAGATAAAATTCATGTTTTTGGTACGGTACAGGAGTTGACATTTCTTAGCCATGTTACCACAGTCCATATGGGTGGTGCTGGCATAAATTGCGCTTCGGAAATCATCACATAACCGACAAAATGCCGGATTTTGAAGCTTGGAGGATAAAATATGGGCTTCGCCTAGGTTTGCGCAAATTACTTTTTGCCTGTCGAAAGCATGGCAATTTGCAAAACCGTTTTACAAGGTTAACGGTGGGCCTACCACCTTCATGCCGCATTCTTCGTGTATCTTATCAATTTCTTCTTTGGTGGGTTGATGTTTTAGGTTGTTCATCGTTCGGAAAAATTCTTCCGCTTTGCCGGCAGGCTGTACAAAATAAACCAGCTTTCCCCTGTCTGTTAACTGTATCCAGGTATGTGGAATGTTGCGTGGCAGAAAAATAGTATCGCCAACCTCCATCAAAATGGTTTCTTTGCCAACTACAAAGCGGTATTTTCCCTCAGCTACATAAAAAACCTCATCTTGGTCAAAATGAACATGTAGCGAGGGGCCAATTTTATCGTAACCTATGTATTCAAACATGGCTAGTTGCCCATCTGTGTCTTTTCCGGATATCTTGATATCGTTCGGATGTTTGCCCTTGTATAAGAATGATTCGCCAAAACGGCCTTTCCCGGCAGGAACCTTAAACGGGTTATCGGTTGATTTAAGCTGTGCCAATGCCGATTTTCCGGGCATGAAGAGCATCGCTGCACCCAAACTTTGCATTAGAAATTTTTTTCTTTCCATTCTCTAAAATTTGATGGCTTAAAATTGTAAAATCTTCGCCCCAAACTATTGGTAAGAAATGGACTTTAGTAAACCTCCTCAAATCCAAGTTGCCTTTCGGGTGAGTCCATAGCAAAAAACCGGGATGGCGAATAGCCGGTAAATGCCTTGTAATCTTTGCTGAGGTGCTGGTAATCATAGTATCCACAGGCAATGGCAATGTTAAACCAGCTCATTTGCGGCGTAGCATTTTTCATCCTAAAGGCCTGGTCAAACCGTACTATCTTCAAATATTCCTTGGGCGTAATCCCTATTCTTCTGATAAACTGCCGATCGAACTGCCGATGGCAAAGAAAAGCGGCCGATACATAATGGTCCAACGAACAATTTAGCCTTAGCATTTGCTGGGCAACCAAATCAATGGCTCTGCTATCCTTTTTCGTAGTACAGGCCAATCCTTTAACGAATTCTTCGGCGATAGCAATCATGTCCTGATGGCTGGCGGCCTGGTAAAGGCGTTCGGTTATTTCTTCAATTGCTGGCCCTATAACATCTCCGGCTTCTATAAACCTGTCTGTTAGTTCATCTGCAGCAATGCCAAGCAAACGATATAACGCGCCAGGCATAAACACGATTTGCAGCGACAGAAAATTCTTGTACACGGTTCTATTGTTCACGAAAGTATGTTGTCCGGCCAATAATGCATTTTTTGGTTTAATGCTGATGTGCTTTCCAAGCACATCGATCACGGTCGGTGTCAGAAAAAACTGTAGGCAATGTTCTGGGCGGGGGGTGTATAATTTTGGAGGAATTGGCTCATCGTTGGGAAACGTGAAATCGATGATGCGGTAAAGCCTGACAAATTCAGACACTGGCAAGCTCGGCCTAATCTCTTTTAGAAACATCACTATACAGTTAAATGACTACAACATTACTTCTTATCTCTTAATTCCCTCGTAGCTAATGCCTTTCATTAATCTAAGATAATGAAATTTTGCGGAGTAGCCAGAGGCAATTAATGTCGTAAAAAGCCGTCATGTAGCGATGTGGGTCATCTGTTGCGTTCCTGGCCAAGGAAGAAACTCCAACTTTGTTTTAGGCCTCAATAATGATGGTCACTTTGTATTTTTTTGTGGCTTTATGCTGTAAAATGCCCGCACATTTTCCACTTCCGTTGCCGGTGATACAGCCACTGGCAAAGCCAATGTTACCTGCTATATCGGTCATTTTACCATTACATTGGTCGGGATGTTTTGCTACAGGTTTGGTTGCTGCCGGTATGGGCACATAAAAGAACAGCTCATTTCGATAGCGTAAAGCGCCATTAATCTCAAATTCCTGGGTAGCATGGCTTTGGGTATTTAGATTGGTGCAGATCATTTTTATTCCTGCAGGCATCTTTTTAAGGCTGTAAACCAAGGTCGTATCGGGCAAAGGGTCTCCTGCTTTTGGTTGCAGCGATAAAATGGAGATGTATCTGCTCGATAGCTCGGTTGGCGATAAAGAAGCATATTGCCTGAAAGAAAGTGCCAAATCGTTCCGCATGTCAAAGATTTCTGGCAGTTGCCACTTTTCCGTTGTGCTCTTGTCCTGCGAAGTGATCTTGATTTTAATATTGTCATCTACCAATAAAAAGCCATCCGAATAATTGAAAGCGAATACCCAAACGTTAGCGGGCAGGTAAAAGGGCAGTTTTTGTCCGTAAAAGATGTTGGTTGACCTATCCATGTATACAAACCTGTTTTGTTGTATGATTTGTTGTCCATCAAAATACATTCGTTTGGGCAATTTTTGATTTGTAGCACTTATTACATGAACCTGCAGAGCATGGTTGTCAATACCAACAGGCAACCTGAAAAAATAAAGCTGGGTATTCTCCATGCCATATTTTTTCCAGCTGGTAGATTGGGCTTCTACCGAGCCTGACAGCGAAAGTAAGACCGCTAAGAACAATACTTTAAGCATCAATTTATGGGTAGATTTTGACACTGGATATATTGTCGTTGGCAAGGATCCATTCGGCACCTGTTTGGCCGCTGACAAAGTATAATCCGCCCTTACTGTATTTGCCACCCGACTTGAACGTGTAGTAATCGCCCTTGAAACCCAGAGCCCCGGTTTCCATACTGATAACGCCATAGCCCGAGGTGGAAGTGGATAGTCCCTTAAATTTATCATCTATAAAGACAGTGACTTTTAGCGAAAGCGGAATGAGCATACTGCTGATCTTATCGTTCCAGTTGGTGCCTAATTCTTTGGTCGTAGCGCTGCCCAAAAGGGTATAATCGCCAATTTTCAGGATCTTCTTTTCGCCGTTGAAAAATTCGTCGGAATAGATCCAGACCTCATCGCCACTTTGGTCGAAGGCATCGTATTCTGCCTGGCATTTGTCAAGTACTTTGTCTGATTCGCTTTTGCCATAAACCTTGATCATCAAATCTTTGTTAAATGGAATTTTAGCGGCAATGGTACTTGTTTTATTGCCCAGTGCTGGCTTTTTATAATTTGCATCAATTTTATTCTGTGCAAGGGCACCATGGGCTATCGCCATAGCTGCCAAAAGAAGCATTGTATTTTTATTCATTTTTTTGTTTTTAATAAGTTGATATGGCACCTTTGCCATTGCCTTTCCCGTCGAGGTACCATTGCCCATTGTCGCCCTCTTTCCAGAGCGTTTGGTTTACATCGCCCAAATAATAAATGGTTCCTTTGCTAAATACCTGATAGGTCGTGTTTCCTTTCACCATTTCGTTATCAGTTGGGTATCCGCAACCTTTTTCCCAGCCTCTTTTGGCAAACTCGTTCCAGATTGGGCCTTTGCGAATGGTGTAGCCGATGGCATCGTTGTCTTTACGGTAAATGTAACCCCTCATAAACTGTTGCAACCAAACGCCGCTGCCATGCATGGCTTTTTCTGTAGGATAACCCAACCAACTGTTCACACCACCCAAGGCCCGGTAGGTAGCATAAATGCCCGGGAAATCTTTGGCATTTTGCATGTTCATGCCGGGTACCAGTTGTACCTGCGAACCATCGGTGTTAGCCACCAGCATTCCGCCCTCAAACTCCTGGCTCCAATGGGTAATTTCGTTTGATTTGCTGCCCAACTTGGCTGCTTTGGCCTCAGCAATGGGATAGCCCAAGAAACCACGTTCGTAACGTTCTTCACCCCACTTCCGCAAAATATGGCCAGCCACTACAAACGCACCGTATTTTTTATTGTTGTAGATGCAGCCACCCTCAAAATAACAGTAGGCGGCTTTGCCATCGGGTGTAATTTTAAGATCTTCGGTAGGGAATCCTAAAAAGCCATTGGCATACTTTTCGTTCATATAGCGTTGCAATACATCGCCCAAAACAAGGTGAGCTCCGGTTTTTGGGCTCCAGTAGATGGCGCCCCGTTCAAAAAACTGATAGGCACCGTCTTTCATTTTGACCTCGTCCATTTGTGGATAGCCAATTTCAGATCGGATGGCACCCAACTCACTATATTTTAATGCAATGGCACCATAAACCGCGAAGGGTGTATTTTTTGCTTTGCTCATGTAAATGGCATCTGTATTGAACTGGTCAAGGTCCATTTTTTTGGAATAAATGTAACCGTTGTCTGCCTCCTGTGCATTGTCGTACATGGGACGCATGCCAATAGCATCGGCCTTTTTGCGCATGACAGCTGTAATTTCTGTGCTCGCTTTCTTGCGGACATCCGCTTGTGTGTAGCCTCTTGTAGTTGCAAGCAACATGATCAGGGCTATGCATTTTATGGTATTTTTCATCCTTGCAAAGATTTGAGACCTATTCGGTCTGTTTAAAAATAAAGCTGTAATCGCCGGTAAATTCGGTTGTACGGGCATTTGCAGGTATGCTTACCGGGCTTGTGCTACTGGTGTAGGAACCCGTAATACTTATGTTTCCGGCATCAATGGGATAGGGAATGGTAGCATTGTCCGTACGCCTATGGTTATAAAATTTGTTGGAATTGATGGAAATGACATATTCAGTGTTTTTGGCAACTTCTAAATCGGCAATGGCCACGCTTATTTCCTGATCGGGATTGGGAACATTTACAAAAACAGTTTTTATGACATTTGAAGTTGCCTTATCCCAAATGGTTACCTTCAGAGCGCTGTTTGCATAAGGGAGTTTCACGGTGATGCCTTTGATTATGCCTTTTACCTTGGGTTTAAAGCCAAAGCCCATTTCAAAAGAGGTGGGATTGGTGAAGGAGATATTATTTTGGTTTAATCCTGTTGTCGCCAAAAAAGCACTGAGTGGATTTTCTTCAGGATAATTTGTTTTAGTAGGTTGGTCGTCTTTTTTTTTACAGGCCGAAATTGTACAAAACAGGGCCGATAACAGCACGAGACTACGTACTTTTAATAATTTTGACATCATTTTCATATTTCTAATTTTTAACCTTGCTGTTCTGAACTTTTTTTGAAGGGGCTCCAGCCGGCTGGAAAGGCTGCGGGTTTATTGCCTTTTCAGTGCTTTTCGATTTCATGGGGTTAGGCTTGGCCTGCTCTTCAGTTTTCTTTTCTTCTTGTTCTCTCTCCATCAACGTCTCCGCTTTTGAAGTTTTCTTTTCTAGTTTCTTTACGTCTTTATCTACCGTTTTTGGCGTTGTAGATTTGGGTTGAACGGGCGTAGTTTGGGCTTGGGCCGTAGCCATTGTTGCTAGGCAAACTACAATGCTGTAGAATAATTTTTTCATTGTATTGAATTTAAATGTTATTTAAAAGTGTATTTATAAAGAGCTCCTCCATAACCATCGGGTAAACTGGTAATGTAGCCATTGGCGTTAGTGGTATAAGCATAGGCTCTCACCGTTTGGCTTCCTATTGCGCCGTTATTGTCGTATTTTTGAGAGCTATAGCCTTTAAGGGCATAAGCTTTACGGGTAGACGGCTCGATGCCATAGAGAACGCCCGGTCTGATGAACACACCGATCATGGGGTCGGGATCGTAAATGGCATCATAATACTCATAGCTGTAAAGGGTATAGGTCCCTGCCGCATCATTGGAGTTGGTGTATTTTGCCGTTTTGACACGCCCTTTGCTATCGTTGGTAAATTCATAGGTGTCTTTTACTACGCCATAATAGCTTTTGGTATATTTGGTCAGCTCGCCTGCGTTTCCATAGGTGAAATTCTCCTGGGTCTGTCCGTATGTTCCCGCAATGATAATCACCTGTTTGGCTGCATTTAGGGTATAGGTAAACGTATTGCTGGTGTTGCCATTGTTGTCTTTTACAATTTGCGTTTTCAGTAATCCATTGGCATCGTAGTCAAATAGATAAGTGCCATAGTTATCTTTATAGCTTGAAAGTAAATTTGAACTGTTGTAGGTATAATCTGCTGTTAAAATCGGCACAGTTTGTACCGGTGGGCCGGCCGCAAACTCTTCTCTTTTAATCACTATATCACTGCCTCCTGCCGGTGGCTGGGCAAGTCCGATGGTTGCGGTATAGTTCTGCGTGGTGCCGTTTTCGGCGATAACGGTAAGCGTAAGGGCTTGCCCAAAGTTATTAGCGGTGGTGCCACTGACCTGCACGACGCTTCCGATCTTTAACGTGGCCTTGGCAGCAATTGTGAAATTGGCCCTTAAAGCACTTAGGTCGGTGCCATAGGGTAGGGTGGCCTTGATGGTCTTGTTGGTTTCATCAATTGTAGCAGCCACATCGGTACTTAGGGTTGGATTGTCGTTCTTGCTAAAGCCATAAGCGGTAAGTTGTTTGGCCTCGCTTAAAACAGGCGTTGGCTGCGGTGCAGGGCTAGGAATGATGGTTGCTGTTTTCTTGCACGAAACAAGTGACGTGATCAACAAAACAATGAAGTAGGGTGATTTGAAGAGTTTTTTCATAACAAAAGCTATTGGCATTGGTTGTAGGCATTAACGATGTTCATCCATACCTGCTTACGGCGTGTTTCGCCCTGGTTTACAAAAGCATAGAAGAAGTCTTTGTTTTTATTGCTGATTTTTTCACATAGCGATGGGCAGGCGGCCAGCATGGCCGGTACCTTTACATCGAAGTTGGGAATGAACTTGTCGCTCTGCGCATTGTAGACATCCAAGTTATTGCTCGGTAATTGTACAAAAAGCTGTTGCTCCCTGTGTAGCGTGCCATCGGTACTTTTACTCAGTACTTCATTTTCGAACAGCTGTAAGCTGCCATTCATGGGCGTAAGCTCCTTTACAAAACGCAGGGCATTGCCTCCCCACATTTCATTCCCTTTCAGGTTTTTCACACTGTAATTGCTGCCGTTTACAAACAGGAAACGGATGTCATTCAATCCGTATGTTTGGTACGATTTGCTTACGCCTTCAGCAAAAGCAATACCGCTGATGGAGCTGTAGCTATCAAATGAATTTACTCTGATTTTTCCCGACAGAATTTGCCCGTTGCTTAATGTTAAAGTTGCTGGCTGTCCAGCCATGTTGTTAACACTGCTGTAGTAAGGCGTATTGCAAGACACGGTAAAAAACGCCAAAAAGACAAGTGATAAGAATCTGCTCATAAACTAACAGTTGTTACTGGCTGCAAGATGAACAGAATAAGGATTTGTTTTTATTGCGTTAAGCCAACGACATGAACGGCTTATTGAAATGCGTAATTTTGAAAGCTCATTGAAAGGAAGACGTTTTCTCGTAGAGTCGGTTTACTGATGGCTTTTCGATAAATAACTTTTTGAAATAATAAGGATCAGCAGTCCGAAAGCAATCATCAAGAGGAGCCCTGGAAATTCTCTCCAATTTACGATTACCGCTTGATGGGGCGCTTTGGAAGGATAGGCAACGGTAATATGGTCGCCAATGTCGTAGTTGAACAGCACAAAAATCTGTGGCGCATTGCTATAGGTAACCACCGTATCGCCTCCAGCCGTAACAAAACTAAAAAATGGACTGCGTCCCGAAGCAAAACTTTTGGTAGATGAAGGCTTTTGTACCTTACGTGCGCCATTGCTGCTTATTTTATAGCCAATTACTTCTGCATCGGTACTTATGCCCGTAAAAGGGAGCGAGCAGATTTTATAGAGGTTTGCACCCCAGAACAGGATTATGGCAAGGCCCGCAACAAGTGCAATAAGGCCAATTGATTTGCGATTGCGGATCGCCATTTAAACTTTTTTAAACAATCCCAGAAAATCCTGCTTGCGGTTGCGGCTCAAGGCAATGGCTTTGCCATCCTGCATAATGAGGTCTCCGCCTTCACCCCTGATGTATTGCTTGATGTATTTCAAGTTCACTATGCTCGACTTATGTGCCCTGAAAAACAAGGGGTTGTCGATCAGCACTTCCTCAAAGGTTGCCATGGTTTTGCTAGCCAGGTGCCTGCTCTTGTCGTTCATCACGATATGGGTATAGCAGCTATCGGCTTCCAGGTACATCATATCCTCAATTTTAACAAACAATAAACCCTGGGTGGTAGATAGGGCAATGGTATCTTGCATTTTGCCATTGGTAAACAGATGCAGGTTTTTTACCTGGTCCTTGCTAATGCTCAGTTCTTGTTTGTTGAACTTGTCCAAGGCTTCCTCAATTCCTTGTCTGTCAATGGGCTTGAGCAGGTAATCCAATGCGTTTAGGCGCAAGGCCTGTAGCGCATACTGGTTATAGGCGGTAGTAAATACGACCTTGAAATTGGGAGAAGGAAATTGATTGATGACCTCGAAACCGTTCATTTGGGGCATTTCAATATCCAAAAACACCAATTGAGGCTTGTGTTTGGCAATGAGCGAAGCCGCTTGCGTGCTGTCTTGCGTACTGGCCACCAGCTGTACGTCGGCAAAGCTCTTCAACAAGTGCGTAAGCGTTACAATGCAATGCTTTTCATCATCAATAATAATAGCTTTGATCATTATAATCAGGTGTTTAAAAAGATTTCTATTCTGGTTCCAGTAGCTTTTTCTTGTTGGTATAAATCTATAATTCTGACTTCGTTTCCTTCGTCCAGCATCTTGATCCGGTTGATGGTGATATCTATTCCGTAAGATTTATGGTTGGTTTGTCCCTTTTTAAGTTTAGAGGAAGCCAATCGCCCTACGCCATTATCTTCAATAATTATTTTCAGCCGATTATTTTCAACTTCCGTGATATCGATAAGCAAGTGGCCGTTCTCGGCTTTGTTGTGCAACCCATGCCAAATGGCATTTTCTACAAAGGGCTGGATGATGAGCGGTGGGATTTTGAGCAGTTCCACTTCCACCTCATCAGCCACGGCTATGGTGTATGAAAACTTATGTTCTAAACGGAGTGCTTCTAATTGTAGGTAGAGCTCAAGGGTTTGCAGTTCGGCCTTAAGCGTGATCGTCTTGCTTCTGGAAAGCTCCAGTACGTTGCGCATCAGTTTGGAGAAAGTGGTGAGGTAACCGCTAGCCGCTTCGCTCTTGCTTTGAATGATGTAACTATTGATTGAATTAAGTGTATTGAAGATAAAGTGTGGGTTCATCTGCGAACGCAGGGTCTGCATTTCAGCTTCCTTGAGGTCGCTTTTCATCTGCATTTCGGCCTGAAGCTGATCAGCCTTTTGCTGGCCCAGCTGACTTTTGGTTTTTAGCGAAATGATGCGAAGCCGGTGAATGATGAAACTAAGCACCGACACAACGCCAATAATGGCAATAATGCCATACAGCCATAATTGCTTGATGTGCAACTCCTTCAGCTTCTGGTCTTGGGACAATGATATTGCGAGTTGCTCTTGTATGGCTTTTTCTTTTTGAACCAATGCCAGCTGTTTGTCTTGCGATTTTTTCTGTAATTTTTGGTTTTGGAGTTCCGCCTGCGTTTTAAGATAGTTGAGCCTTACCAAATCGCGCTCTTTGTTGCTGGCCATCAGCTTGGTTTGGTTAAGCGACAACATCAACTGCTGTTGGTTCAGCCTTTCGTTGGCCAAAAGCTGCGCTGTTTTATATTTTTCTTCTTTGGTATCGAATTCATATTTCAGTTCCAAGCGGGTTACCTGCTTGCGGTTGGCGTCACCCTCGATTTTTTCTTTAACAGCCACAAATTTTTTGTAGTAATAATAGGCGCTGTCGGCCCTGTTTAGCTTTTCGTAACTGTCTGACAGGGTATTGAAACTTTCTTTCTGTACATCGAAGATATTGATTTCCTCCGACTGGCTGTTTGCTCTCAGGGCAAAGCTAATCGCCTTTTGGTACTGTTGTGTCAGGAAATAGTAATTGGCTATGCCCTGCAAATTTACGGCGACCCCCTTTTTATTCTTCAGTTCTTCGTTAATCTCCAAAGCCTTTGCATAATTTTCAAAGGCATCCTCATAGCTCTTCAATTCGGTTTGCGTGTTGGCTATGTTGCCGTATTCTCTTGCGATATTAAACTTTGAACCTAGCTTTACGTTCTTGGCCAAAGCCTGTTGGTAAAAGTCGAGTGCTTTGGCAAAATTTTTCTGTTTGAAATACACATTACCCACATTGCCCAGTCCGGTAGCAATACCGATGGCATAGTTTATCTTCTGGTGTATGGCCAAACCACCCTGAAAGTGTTTAAGGGCCATGTCATAATCTTGCAATTCGCTGTAAATTACCCCCATGTTTCCATAGCTGATACCTTTGGAGAGTTGGTCGTCTAGTTCATCTGCAATGCGGATGGCTTTTTGATAATAGTCTAAGGCTACGGGATAATTGTTCCTCACCATGTTTACGCTGCCCAAATTGGATAGGCAGGCTGCGATGCCCTTTTGATCTTTGATCTTTTGGTTGACCAGCAGCGAATTGGCAAAGCTTTTTTCAGCGGCTTGAAAATTACCCATAGTGTACTGGGCAATGCCCAATTGACGGTACGCCTGCGCAAGCCCTTTTTCATAACCTGCTTTTTCTGCTAACGAGGTTGCCTGCTGAGCATAATCCAACATTTTTTTTGGATCGGTACCGTAGTAGGCACTGCCCAGCTTAATTAGAGTATTCACTTTCGCTGTATCAAGCAGATTTGGCTTTTCAAGTTTTTTTAAAAGCGAATCGGCTAAATGGCTTACCTGTCCTTGAGCCAGTAGCGGCAAAGCAAACCATAAAAAAGTGAGATAAGTGGCAAAATGAAAATGGACTTTAGGTGGATTCAATTTGAATTGGCTTTAGCATTAAAAATACAAAAAAACCAATGTAATTTTAATATGCAATAAGTGAATAGCTGTTCCTGGTTATTGAAGTGCGCTTATTTTCTCTTTAAGTGATTTGTTAACGATCGCAATTATCCGCTCCTATAATAAAAAAAACTCTTTGCGAAAGCAGAGAGACTTTTTTGTTCGAGGTGAGAAAATCTGGATTAAAAGCAAAACCTCCAAACATTTACGTTTAGAGGTTTTGTTTCAGGACAATCGAAGCCTTATTTATACTTGATATTCAACGAAACAATATCAGAATTCATGTTGATGTTTTTGGTATAATGGCCATAACGCAACTCCAGCATGCTCAGGTGTTGTAAGCCAAATACGCCTTTTGGCGGTGCAAAGCGGATGCCGGCTCCATAAAAATTGCTGTTGAACTTAGCCAGGTCGTAATTGCTGTTGTAATATTGGTCGGCTGCGGTATGTACTTGGTAAGGCGCAAAATACTTGGCCGCGCTTTGGGTATAATAACGGTAAAACGGACTGATCGAGAAGAAAGGCGTCACCTTGATGGGTACTTCGATGTCGGCGGTATGCGAATTTACGCCCCAGTTATCGGTATAGAAACGATAATAGGTCCTGATGATGAAACGATCGCCCAAAAAGTAGTTGGCTCTAAAACCCAGCGGAATTTTCAACCTGCTATCGGGCAGATTCTCCTGGTGTACGCTGCCATCATTAAAATATACCCGGTGAAAAGGCAGGCTCAGGTAGCCGTTCTGCTGGACCAAATCGGCCAGGAACATGATCTGCAGGTTTTGATTGATGATCTGCGAATAGGAGAGCGAACCCGCAAAGGTATTTCTGGCGGCCGAGCCATAGTTCTCGCCATGCCCCGTGAGTCCCCCCGTTCGCAATTCGATAGGCTGTACCAGCTTAACCTGATCCAGGTAAGTCTGCAATTTAGCGGTAAACTCGCCGCTTCTGTCTTTTGTTTTGGCCGAAAAGCTCACATTGCCACCAAACGACTGGTAGTCGAACTCGCTCGAGGAAGATAAGCCCAGCGCCCAGGTGGTTCCCTTTTTCTCGTTCTCCATGCTCCAGCTTAGCGAAGGATAGATGCGCGTGTCGGCATGCGAAGCCGATGAATTGGCATGTAGGTCTATCATGTCAGACGAGGCCGAAGTATAATGGTCTATGCCCACTTCCAGTCCAAAGGTATGCTTTCTCGATTTCGAATCGTACTTGCTCAGCTTTACATCGAACACATTGGCAATATCATTCAGTTTTTGCGATCCGATGCCCCCGGTTACGGCAGCGTTATTGCCGTTTTGTGTATAATAGCTCGATACCAGGTTAATTTCGTCGAGTTTTAGCTTCCGGCTCTCAAAACCCGTGTTTTCTTTAGGAGTAGCTGTTTGTGCCTGGGTGTGCAACAGCGCAAAAGCCATGGCAGCGGTTAAAAATATCTTTTTCATCTTGTTTCTTGGTTAATTACAGCCACAGCCACCGCCACTTTTGCCGGCATTGGCTCCTGAAGATCCTTCTCGATAGCCCTGAAAACTCAATTCTGTTTTTTCCACCTTGCGGTTAGCCAAAGCCATTTCTGCATCGTTGAGCTTGTTTTTTTGGTATTCCTTTACCGTAGTGCAGGAAGAAACGAGCAGTACCGCAACCGCTATCATGGCGGGGACAAGTCCATTTTTAATATTCCTTCTTCTCATTGTATATTGATGTTTTTTGTGGTGTAAATCCGATTGTCGTCGTCAATAATGATACAAGCCAAATGTTTGATCTGGTTGATCAGGTTCAGTCCTGCCACAATACCCATAATGGTTACTGGTGTGGCCATGGCATCGGCAATTTCTGCATTCGGGCTGATGATGGTAACGCTTTTGATGCCCGTAACCGGCAGTCCGGTTTTGGGATTGATGGTGTGCGAATATTTTTTGCCGTTGATCTGAACAAACTTTTCGTAGTTGCCAGAGGTAGCCACGGCCATATCGGTCACATTGAGGTATGAAAAGGGCAGTTCTCGGTGGTCGGGATTGGCAATGCCAATGGTCCAGGGACTGCCGTTGGCTTGGTTGCCCCAGGTAGTCAAATCGCCCGATGCATTAACGATGCCGCTTTTTACGCCTTCTTTAAGTAGCAAAGCCTTGGCCATTTCGGCGGCGTAGCCCTTGCCAATACCCCCAAACCCAATGCGCATGCCTTTTTCTCTGAGCATGATGCTGCAGTCGGCTTCGTTTAAAATGACATTTTTATAATTGATGAGCCTAACCAGGCTTCGGGCCGTACTTTCGTCGGGTAAGGCCGTCATTTGCCGGTCGAAATTCCAAAGCCTTTTGTCTATCGAACCGTAGGTAATGTCGAAAGCTCCATCCGTAATTGTCGAAATCCGCAGAGCACGTTGTACCAAGTCGAAAACCTCCCGGTTTACTTTTACTGGGGCAATACCAGCCAGTGCGTTGATTTGGTTGGTTTGGCTCTGTTCATCAAAGGTTGTAAGCAAGCGTTCGATTCTCCTGATTTCGGCTATGGCAAACTCGATTTTGGCTTCGGCCCATGCCTGATCTGGCCCAACTACCGTAATCTCGAAGCGGTTGCCCATCAGTTTTTCCGCCTTTTTAAAGGCCTGGAGTGTCGTAATGGCGCTATCTGTTGGCATCGCAGAGCTGTTTTACTTCGTTGGCGAAAGCCTGGGCATTTTCATCGGGCAACCCATCCCAAGCTTTGATTACTTTGCCGTCGGCATTGAGCAAAACGGTATAAGGAAATTTTCCGGAGGCGTTGTAGCTGTCGGCCAATATTTCGTTTTGTTTCTTGACATTGGGTGCCAGTTGGTTTTTTTTGCTTCGGGGAAAATCCGCATTAACCATGACTAGATTTTTTCCGGCCATTTCCAAAAATGCAGCATCCCCAAAAATCTCCTTGTGCATGCGTATGCAGGGGCCGCACCAATCGGAACCCGAAAAGTTGAGCAAAATAAGTTTATGGTCTTGTTTGGCCGTTTTCTTGGCATTTTCGAAATTAGGCTCCCAAGCCGTAAATGAAGTGATTAGGAGGTAGCAGGCAATCAGCAAAAGATTTTTCATATGGTGTATTTAACGTTTTTATTGTAGTTTATTATTAATCATGCCACCAATTTGGCAATGCCAAAGGCGGCGGCGGCGGCAAGCAAGCCGATTAAGGTTACCTTGAGTGCGCCGGCAATAGGGCGTTGGCCTGTAATTTTGCTTTTGAAATAGCCAAAAACAAAAAGACAGATGGTAGTGAACAAGGCCGAAACTATCAATCCGTTGGCCGGTGTAGCCGTAAAAAAATAAGCCGATAGGGGCAATAGGCCACCTATAAAATAAGCCGTACCGATGGTAAGCGCCGAATTTCGGGCCCGGTTGGCATTCGGTTTTTCCAGTCCCAGTTCAAATTTCATCATAAAATCGACCCATTTATCCTTGTCGCGCGACAGTTCATTGGCCAACAGTTCCTGCCCGCTTTCGCTGATGCCATAAGCGGCGAAAATGTCCTTTATTTCTTGTTTTTCTTTTTCGGGTACATGCGCTACCTCATCGTATTCTCTTTGCAGCTCGCTTTCGTAGTGCTCCTGTTCGGTTTTTCCGGCCAGATACCCACCCAGTCCCATGGCAATGCAACCAGCCACAATTTCGGCGATGCCTGCCGTAATCACAATCGCATTGCTGCTTACCGCGCCGCTCAGGCCGGCCGCCAATGCAAAAGGTACTGTTAACCCATCGCTCATCCCAATCACTACATCAGTAATGAAGTCGGAGCTTTTGAGGTGCGTTTCGTGGTGATTGGTCGTCATATTCAGTTTTTGAGCCCTCCGTTAATCATATCAGAAACAATTCCCTTTTTATCCTTGTTTTCGGCCAAATAAACCCCGCCAACATGCAAAGCGATAAAGCCGAGGATAGGGTACATGCAAAACCCGTGGATTTCTTTTAGCGAATGACTAAAGGATTTGTCAAGGCCAAGTTCGGCTTTAAAGGCGATGGTGAGACCCGTGGCCACCATAACGAATAGCAGTACATAAAAGAGAACATAGAGCGATTTGATGCCCAATTCATACCTAGCCTGGCTTTTAACAGCTTGGTTAGACAGGTAGCGTTTTAAGGTGAGCTTAAAATTCTGAATAAAGCTGTAATCCTTTTTGGAAGCTATTTCTGCAATAATCCGAAAAAGGAACAGCGCGGCCAAGGCGTAGCCAAAATAGCTATGTACATCCCAAACCTGGTCTTCGAGGCCGTGCGCTACCGACCTGGCTTGTTGTTGCGAAACGTTGGCACCAGCATTGGCCAGCTCTTTTTGAATGAAACTGCTGCTCGAACCGCCATCGAACAAGGTAGCATTGACCAATACGGTTAATAGCGATCCGGAAATGACCAATGTATTAGCCCAGTGCCAAAAACGCGTTTTGGACGAGTATTTGGGTGTAATTGTTTGGGAGGTTGCCTTCATATCCAATAAATTTAGGTTTAAAATATGAAGACATTCTGAAGAACATAACAAAAACTTGAAAGCTGGAATCCTTTTGTTATAAATTGACTTAAGTTTGATTAATTTGTTAATGTTTAATTAAAAAGCTTAAATAGCATGGGCGCAAGCATAGCCGTCATCGTTTTAATCATAGTTGGGATTGTTAAATGGCTGATGAAACCAAAAAGAGAAAGTGATTTGGAGTATTTCCTCCAATCTAATAAAGATAATCATGACCTTATCGAAGAACCTGAAGAGAAAGTTGCAGCATTACCGATTTACATAGGTGGCGGTCATGTTGACGTTTTCGGGCAACAATACCACATCGTCCGATTGGATTATTGTTCGGCAAGGCATAAGCTGGCTTTGCTTCATTATAAAAAGGACGGCTATTATTACTTAACCATCATTGATACGCAAGATGAGCAGCTAGCGAACGAATTTGCCCTGGATTTATCGTTTTCGAAAATGATAATCGAATATTTTCCTTTATACCGGTCGGGCTTTCCCCATAGTTATCCCAATTACGCACCCGAAAAACAATTTCATGAGACGAATAATGGTGTGACCAGAAAATTTAGAGAGCTGGAAATGCTCCATTTTTTCAAGGTCGATTATGAAAAAGAAGAAGTTGTTTTATTTGGCCGGGTGTTCAGCTATAGCTATCACAACTCCAATCTGATTAGCGACGGTCGTAATTTCGATGAGTTTAGTTTTGAGCGTTATGGGTTTGATGGTAGACAGCAGATCCAAAAGACATTTAAGCACAAGGATATAGCTCATGCCGCTTTTGGCCAAGACCAACTTTTCGTCATCAATTCTCAATCGTTTTCTGATTTTAACGATCTATTGGTTTTTTGGCCCGAAACCGGCGAAGAGATGTTTTTTGAACTGCTAGGTAATGAAAATTTAATAGAAGAAAAGGAGTTTGATTATGAATATATCGAAGAACTGGTTGCTGTCTCTTATACACATCTGACGCTG
>NZ_JAELUC010000082.1 GCF_016429155.1 Pedobacter sp. ASV12
CCCCCCCCCCCCCCCCCCCCCCCCCCCCCCCCCCCCCCCCCCCCCCCCCCCCCCCCCCCCCCCCCCCCCCCCCCCCCCCCCCCCCCCCCCCCCCCCCCCCCCCCCCCCCCCCCCCCCCCCCACACCCTTTTTTTTGTCGTGGTTCGTCGGCAGCGTCAGATGTGTATAAGAGACAGACCTGAAATAGCTTCCGGCAAACCATTTGCTTTTTAGATAATGCGAATGGCGGATGCTTTGATAGAAACGTTTCCAGACATAGGAGCGCATGCTCAGCACCAGTTTAATAGCCGGACTGCCCTCCAAATCGCAAAGCGTTTTTACAATACTGTCGAATATTTTGGGTTTGAGGCCGCTTCTTCTTAAAATATCATGAAAACCATCGAGAATGAGTATCAGTTTTTTGCCGTTTTTGGCATATTGTTCATTAAAATAAGTAATGATGTCTTTTTCTGTAGCTAACCCTAAGATTTTTTGCAGGTCGGTTTCGAGGTTCAGCGAATCGTTTTCTACATTAAAAACCCTTTCGGCATGCAAAAACAGCACTACGTCTTGTGCATATTTTGCGCCAGGTTTTAGAAAAAGGTTTTGTACGAGGTGGCTAAGCAATATGCTCTTGCCGTAGCCTGACTGGGCAATAAAAGCCGTAAAAATATAATTGGAAGAATAGAAATAATTAAAATCGTGTTCGGCAAATTTCCTGTTGATGGTAAGATGGTAGGGGATTTCGCTCTGCGTAATTATACGTTTGATGGTGCTTTCTGAAAGTGCTCTGGCTTTTGCAATCAGGTAATCCCAATCTTTGTCGCCGGTATACTGACTTCCATTAATGGCGGCATCGGTTACCGCCTGAGTATCGTCGTTCTCAACATATTCTAAAAGGGTATTGATGGTAAACTTGGAGAACTGATGGTGAATAGCCGCAAAGCCGAATAGTCTTTTAATGGTGGTTTCGCTAATGCTTTTATTTACTTTTTTGCTGATGGCCAATGCAATAACCTGGCAATCTGAAGGACAGACCACACGGATTCCAACTTTTTTCAGAATTAAATGCCTGAGTTCATCTAAAATAAATTGAGTCATTTTTTTAGCGTGTTGCAATCGATTTCACGCGAAGATAAGACTTAACTTAAAAGAAAATCAATGTTCAGATTATAGCGCTATTCGGGGCTTATCTATCATTTTTGGTCAAAAAGTGCCCTAAGGTGCTATAACAGAGAAATATGGGCTTGTTCAACTGGTTTTCGTTCGATTGTGAACAATACAAAATGAATAAAATGAACAATGACTGTATATGACTGTGTTCTAATGAACAAGTCGAATGGCCAAGCAAAGTGGTTTGCTGCTTAAAATTGCATCAGAATAACGCAATATAATCCCTATTTTATGAAATCGATATCTACTTTTAACCTTCGGTCTATTAGATGGATCGCTTTTCTGCTTCAAATTACCATTATAACGCTGCTATTTTCCAAATCGTATGCGCAGACCAGAATTTATGCCACAATTGCCACTGTAAAGTCTGCCCAGGTTGACGATGCAACAAATGCAACAAATGGCAGCAATACTTTCGCTACGGTTAAATCGTATGGTGGTGCAGCGCTAGGTTTGGGCAAGTATAGCGGAGAGCTGGAGCTTCAGTTTGCTTCAACTATACCGGCAAACACCACTACTTATTTGCGCATTGACGGAGATGCCTCGTTGCTCAACGTATTGTTGGGTGGCAATTTGGGCAGTGCGCTGGCATCGGTGGTCGGTAATGTGGCGCTGGGCGACCATTATTTTGAGGTCGGGGCCCGAAACTCTTCCGGAAATACGGTGGTCTCGGGGTTAAGTAGCTCAGGGTTTGGAAATGCCGATCTGCGTCTGATCAAAGATGCGAACGGCTTTTTTTATTTGGCGATAACGCCAAACCAGACCTACGATAGGGTATACCTTAAAGATAGAACAGATGCTTTATTGTTAAGCTCGCCATATAGTACCAAAGTTTATTATGCTTTTTATACTTCGGGTACGACTGGTTGTGCCAGTGCATTTGCCACCAGCTACGAGGGCAGTGGCCTTACAGTTGATTTGTTGGGCTTGGGCAAAGCGGGGGTGACCAATCCTCAATTTGCCATTGATGCCGACCAGACCAATTTTTCTGAAATCAGTCTGGGCGCATTGGGGGTTGCGGGTTCTATCAGTCAAACCGTTTATTTCGCTATTCCATCGCAGGCCGGCGACGAGTTTAATATCCGGATGCGTGTCAATCCAGCTTTGTTGAGTGCCGGATTGCTAAATAATACCCAGGTAACGGCTTATAATGGGAATGTGCAGGTATATACTACCAACCTGAACAATTTATTGAGCCTCGATTTGTTGGGGCTGCTCAATGCTGGTCAGGTAACCAATATTCCATTTTCGCCCGGTCTGGCTTTCGACCGTGTAAAAATAACGCTCAATTCCCTGCTTAATGTAGGTTTAACCCAAACCATTAACTTGTATGGCATAACCAGTACCGCACCAAGGCCAACGTTTACGGCACCACAATCTAATGCGGTGAATGCCTGCTACAACGGTACAGCCATTCTAGGCGCAACCACAGGTGCCAATAATGAGCTTCGCTGGTACGATGTAGCCGATGGGGGCAGTGCATTGGCTACCAGTGCAACTTTTACCACTCCGGCTTTAACAGCCAATAAAACTTATTACGTGGCAGCCAGGAGGATTGGCTGTACAGATGAATCGGTAAGGGTGCCAATTGTGGTTACGGTAAATCCGCAAATTACTTTTGCCACTACTACCTTGGCCAATGGAACGATTGGTTCGGCCTATTCTAAACAAATTACGGCGGCCAGCGGCGGTACACCCGCTTTTACCTATGCGTTGGCAGCGGGAAGCAGCCTGCCTGCAGGTTTGATGTTATCGGCCAGCGGACAAATAGGGGGTACGCCAACTGCTGCCGGTACTTTTAATTTTAATATTACGGCAACCGACAGCAAAGGCTGTACAGCTACGGTGGCTTACACCTTAAAAATAACACCAACTTTGGTTTTGCCAGGGGCGAGTTTGCCTAATGGTACTGTTGGGACATTATATCCTACACAAGTAATTCCGTTGGCTACTGGAGGAAGCACGCCTTATACTTATGCAGCCACTAATTTGCCTCCGGGTTTAAGTTTTAACCCAGCCACCAGGGAAATCACCGGAACGCCAACCCAATCGGGCACTTTTGTAGTTGGCGTTAATGTAACCGATGCCGATGGCAATACCATGGCTACCAATTATACAGTTGTGGTGAAAGATCCGTTGGTGCTGGCTACCACCGTACTTTCTGACGGAACAGTAGGCACGCCTTATCCAACCCAGATTTTGCTGCCGGCAACCGGAGGTACTACACCTTATACCTATTCGGTTAGCAACCTGCCTCCGGGATTGAATTTTAATCCAACCACTAGGGAAATCACCGGAACGCCTACAACGGCTGGAACTTATACGCTAACTTTAAATGCTAGCGATGCCGATGGGAAAACGGCTACGGCTAACTATACCATTAAAGTGGTTGATCCGCTGGTAATGCCTGCCAAAACCTTGGCCGACGGAAATGTAGGTATTGCTTATCCTACAGAAACAATTCCGGCCGCTACTGGTGGTACAGGTCCGTATACTTATGTGGCCAGCAACTTGCCTCCGGGATTGAGCTTCAATCCGGCAACCAGACAAATTACTGGAACGCCAACCCAATCGGGTAATTACAATATCGGCGTAACCGTAACTGATGGCACGGGAAAAACGGCTACCAATACCTATCCGGTAAAAGTAATAGGTGCTTTGTCGTTACCTACGGCTACTTTGGCTAATGGTACGGTTGGGGCGACTTATCCAACCCAGACCCTGCCAGCGGTAAGTGGTGGCACCGCTCCTTATACTTATGTGGCTACCAATTTGCCTCCGGGTTTAAGCTTTAATACCACAACAAGAGAAATTACGGGAACGCCAACACAAGGCGGAACCTATACTTTATCGTTAACTGCTACTGATGCAAATGGCAATAAGGTAAATACAGATTATACCATTACCGTTGGTGTCAATCAGCCTGTAGTAGCCAGTGCTGTCATCTGTAGTGGCAGTGCAACCTCATTAAGCGTAAGCAACTTGCAGGCTGGCGTAACCTATAATTGGTACGGACCGACCGGAAATACGCCATTGGCAACCAACAATGCGGGTGTATTCAATACCGGAACCTTAACCAGTACCACTACTTTTTATGTAGAAGCGGTTTCAGGAACAGCGGTTAGTGCACGTACTGCAGTTACGGTAACCATTAACCCGGCACCAGCTGCGCCAGTGGTGACGACCAATAATCAGGTGGTGAACAGTGGCCAAACTACCGTATTGCAAGCTACAGCCGACAATGGCGATGTGATTAAATGGTACAACGTAGCTACTGGTGGCACTGCATTAGGCACAGGGCCAAGCTTTACTACACCAGCATTAACTGCGACGACTACTTTCTATGCCGAAACCAGTAACAATACGGGTTGCGTAAGTGCCAGCCGTACACCGGTGGTGGTAACCGTATTAAATGGTCCGGTTAATCCGAACTGTAACGCGGCTACCAGTCAAAACAGTGGGATTATCGGTATTTGCGTATTGTGCAATATCAGTGGCCCGGGAAATTCTACCGATGCCGACCTCACCAATTATACCAGGATAACCTTGGCAGTTGGGGTAGGCGCAACGGGCTATCAGAGATTGATTTTCCCTAATGTTGGTTTGGCTACCGATAGCGTCCGTTTAGACTTGGCAACGCCAACTGGTCTATTGGATTTATCGGTGCTGAGCGGAATTACCATTAACGTCATGAATGGTTCGAGCGTAGTGACCAGCTACCAACTGAATTCGGCCCTGATAGATTTGAAACTATTGGCAGGCAATCGCTTTAAAGCGACTTTTGCCGCCGGACAACCTTATGACAGGGTAGAAGTGAGATTTGGTGCAACCGTGGCCGCTTTAAGCAGCCTTGATATTTATGGCGCTGAAATCATTTACCCTAAACCAACCGTAGCCACTTCGGGCCTGAATATCTGTGCCGGAAGCACTACTACCTTAAATGCTACGCCTAATGGAGGCACTACCTTAACCTGGTACGATGCCGCTGTGGGTGGCAGCGTAGTGGGCAATGGAAACAGTTTTACCACCCCGGCTCTGGCCACTACTACAACTTATTATATTGAAGTAAGTAAAGCAGGCTGTGCCAATGCCGAGCGCGTGCCGGTAACTGTAAATGTAGTACCTGTATTGGCGGTGCCTGTTGTCGCTACTGTGCCCGCAAGTTGCGAGGGTTCTACTACGGTACTAGCCGTAACCAATCCTGATCCAACCCTTACTTATAATTGGTATGAAACAGCTGCTGGTGGAACTCCGGTATTCAGCGGTGCTAATTTTACCACGCCGGCTTTAACAGCCACCAAAACTTATTATGTAGAAGCCGCTTTATCTGGATGTGTAAGCGCTACCCGTGGTGCAGTTACGGTAACGGTTAATCCGCGTCCGGTGGCCCCTCAGGTTCAGGTTTCTTCTTCAACCATTAGTCCTGGACAAACGGCCATCCTTACGGCAAGCTCTTCAGAAGCCAATGTGATATTTAACTGGTATTCGTCGGCTACAGCTACCGCACCAGTTTATACCGGCGCAACTTTTGTAACGCCACCACTAACGGCTACCACTTCTTACTTTGTAGAAAGCACCAATACCCTTACAGGATGTAGCTCTGCAAGCCGTATTCAGGTAACGGTAACTGTTGATGGAAACGGATCGAGCAATCCGGTACCTTGCGAAGGCGCCATCAGTCAAACCAATGGTGTAACAGGCGTGGCCTTACTGGCGGGTGTTTCTAACCCTAGCTTGGCTATTGACAACGATACGCAAACCGGTTCTACCTTGTTGATGCCGGTGGGTGCCCTGGGTGCCTCGGTTTACCAAAGACTAGCATTTGGAAGTGTTTCGAATATTGGAGATACTGTTCGCGTACTGATCAACTCACCAGGCAAGTTATTGTCCGCAAGCGTGCTGGGAACGGTTCAGGTATCCACCCTGAATGGAGGCGTAAGCAACAACGATGTGTTGCCAAGCAACAGTCCGCTCATCAGTTTAGAATTACTAAGTGGCAATACCCAAGCCCTGTTAACCTTTGTGCCAACTGCCCAATTTGATGCGGTAGAAGTAAGCTTGAATTCAGGCGTGCTGGGTGCCCTAACTTCATTGAACGTAAATTATGCACAACGTGTAATTGCGGCGCCAGAGGTAATGGCTGCTAATGTTACCGCCTGCGTAACACAAACTGCCGTGCTAACCGTAAAAAATCCGAAAGCAGGGTTAACCTATAAATGGTACGATGCAGCTGGCGTTTATCAAACCGGCAAAGACGGCATAAGCTTTACTACGCCTGCCCTGACTGCTGATACCAGGTACTTTGTAGCGGCCAGTAGCGCCTCAGGTTGTGTAAGCTATAAAACAGCAGTCAATGTAACAACTACACCTGCTCCTGCGGTTCCAGAGCTCTTGGCCAGCAACGTCAATACTTGCGCCGGCAACGATGTACTGTTGCAAGTTAAAAATCCAATTGCAGGCATTACTTACAAATGGTATGATGCCGGAGGTACCTATCAGACAGGCAAAGATGGGGTAAGCTTTACAGCTAATGCTGTTGTGGCCAACACTTCTTATTCGGTAGAAGCGGTAAATGCCTGTGGCTTGGCTTCGGCAACCCGGGCTTCGGCTACCATTACGGTTGGCTCTGTAGATTTGCCGATCGTTACTCCTGCGGCCGTAACTGTTGCCCAAAACAGTCCAGCTATCTTAACAGCTAGTTCAAGTACTGCCGGTGCAACCTTTAGATGGTACGATCTACCAGTTGGTGGCACTTTATTGGCGAGCACTGCTACTTATGTAACCCCGCCTTTAACTGCAACAACTACTTTTTATGTAGAAGCAACCGTTCCAGGTCCATGCCCGGCTTCTGGTCGTGCATCGGTTGTGGTAACGGTTATTCCTAATGGAACAGAGCCTACACCTTGCGGTGCAGCTACGGTACAGCTTGCCGATGGCGTTACCGGCATAGCCTTATTGGCCGGTGTTTCAAATCCAGGTTTGGCAGTTGATAACAATGTACAAACTGGTTCTTCATTGCTGATGCCGGTAGGTGCCTTGGGTGCTTCGGTTTATCAACGCGTAGGTTTTACAGGTGGCTTGTCTAAAGTAGGCGATACCCTGAAAGTGGTATTGACCTCGCCAGGTAAATTATTATCGTTGGCCGTTTTACCAACGCTAACCGTAACCACCTACAATGGAGCAACCAGCAATAACGACGAAATGGTGGTGAACAACCCGCTTATCCACCTCGAATTATTAAGCGATAACAGTGCCATTATCCTTACCTATGTACCAACCGCCGCATTTGACGGCGTAGAAGTAAGGTTAAATTCAGGATTGATCGGTGCCTTAACCTCAATCAACTTCAATTATGCACAAAGAATAAATGTAGCGCCTCAAGTAGCTGTTGCCACCGCCAGTGCCTGCCAAGGTAGTGCAGCTATGTTGAATGTTAAAAATCCTCAAGCTGGTGTAACGTACAGGTGGTATTTGGAAACTACCTATCAAGCCGATGGAACTACCTTCAATACGCCAACTTCATTGGTTGCCGGTACCTACAACTATTATGTAAAAGCCTTTGTAAATGGATGCGAGAGTGCCCCTACCAAAGTAGTGGTTACGATCTTGCCGCCACCTGCACCGCCAACTCCAATTGCCGGAAATCCAACCACAACCTGTATCAACTCGCCAGTAACCTTAGGCGTACAGGCTGTAGCAGGGGTAACCTTTAACTGGTACGATGCAAGCGGTAACCTGTTGGTGCTTAACAATAGCAATTACACTACGCCAACCAACTTGGCCGCGGGTACCTACGATTTCTTTGTAGAGGCCGTAAACGGCAATAGCTGCGCCAGCGCCAGCCGTACTAAAATCACCGTTACGGTTAAGCCATCTGCTACTCTTGCCGATATTCAGGTGAGTGGCGTGAACAACATCTGCAGTGCAGGTACCACTACTTTAACGGCAAGTTCAACAACGGTAACCAATCCTTCATTTATTTGGTACAGCGATGCGGCCTTAACCACCGTGGTTTCTACACAAGCTACGTTCACTACTCCGGCACTTTCGGCTACCACCACTTATTATGTAACCGTAAGTGGCACCAACAAATGCGCTAATGCCCCAGCCGATGCCAAAACGGTAACCATTACCATTAACCCTTCGGCTACTGCTGCCGACATTAATTTGGCAGGTGTAAGCACCATTTGTGCAGGTTCGACCGTTTCGTTGAACGCAAGTTCAACTACGGTAACCAATCCAGTGTTTACCTGGTATAAAAATGCAGCTTTAACAGATGTAGCCTATGTAGGCGCTAATTTTGTTAGCCCACCTTTAAATGGCAACACTACCTATTATGTAACCGTAAAAGGTGATAACAAGTGCGAAAATAAACCGGCAGATGCCCAAGTGATTACCATTACGGTTAATCCGTTGGCTACTGCAGCCGATATCTTGGTAAGTGGACCAACCAAAGTTTGTTCAGGTAGTCCAACTACACTCAATGCAAGCTCAACTACGGTAACTAACCCGGTATTTACCTGGTATAGCGATGCGGCCTTAACCACTGTGGCCCACGTTGGCGCAGATTTTACCACGCCCCCACTAACTGCTACCACCACTTATTATGTAGTAATTAAAGGCGATAATAAATGTACCAATGGTTTGGCCGATGCGAAAGCAGTTACCATTACTGTGAATCCATATGCTGCTGCGGCCGATATCAACCTGAGCAATATGACCATCTGTGCCGGAAATTCGGTAAGTCTCATGGCTTCAAGTTTTACAGTAACCAATCCGGTATTTACCTGGTATAGCGATGCTTCGTTAACTGCTGTGGTATTTGTAGGACCAACCTACCTGATTCCATCTTTAAGCAGCACCACTACGTTCTATGTAACGGTAAAAGGCGATAATAAATGCGAAAACAAAGCCGTTGATGCCAAGGTAGTTACCGTTACGGTAAATCCATTGTCGGGAATGACCGATATCATCCTTGCAGGAAATACAACGGTGTGCAACGGATCTGCAGCAGTTCTTACGGCTACCAGTCCAACGGTAACCAATCCGGTATTTACTTGGTATGCCGATGCAGCCTTAACCAATTTGATTTACATTGGCCCATCATTTACCAGTCAGCCACTAAGTGCTACCACTACGTTCTATGTAACGGTAAAAGGCGATAACAGCTGTGCCAATAGTCCAGGTAGCGCCAAAGCCATCACCATTACGGTGAAACCGGTTGCCGATGCATCGGATATTACCGCCAACAACGCTACTATTTGCCAAAATGGTACCGCTACGTTGGTGGCCAGTAGCACTACGGTAACCAATCCGGTATTTACCTGGTACAACGATGCTGCCCTTACTTCGGTTGCTTTTGTTGGCGCTTCGTATACTACCGGAGCACTGGCCGCTACCAAAACCTATTATGTAACCGTAAAAGGCGATAACAAGTGCGAAAACAGTACTTCTACTGCTAAAATGGTAACGGTAACGGTTAATACTGCGGCAACTGCAGCGGATATCAACCTGAACCCAACGATGGTAAATATTTGTGGTACTGGTACAGCTACCATCACAGCCAGTAGCTTAACCGTAACCAATCCGGTATTTACCTGGTATACCGATGCTTCGTTAACTAACGTAGCCCAAATAGGTGCCGTATTTGTAACGCCAACATTAAGTGCAACCACCACTTATTATGTCACCGTAAAAGGAAGCAACAAATGCGAAAATACCCCTGCAAATGCCAAAACCATTACCATAACCGTTAGGCCAAATGCAACGCCTGCCGATATCTCGGTAACGGGTACAAATACCATTTGCGAAAACAATACCACTACACTTACCGCAAGCAGTACTACGGTAACCAATCCGGTATTTACCTGGTACAGCGATGCCGCTTTAACCAATGTGGTTTCTAACCAGGCTTCGTTTACCACACCAGCACTAACGGCCAATACCACTTACTATGTGACTGTGAAAGGCGATAACAAGTGCGAAAATATAGCCGGAAACGGAAAGGTAGTGGCTATTACCGTAAACCCTCGCCCGGTAAATCCAATAGTATCTAACACTGGAACAAGTATTTGCGCCGGCGATGGAACCACCTTAACCGTACAAAATGCCGATCCGGCAGCTACCTACCAATGGTTCGATGCCGCTGTAGGCGGTACAATGGTTGGAACTGGTGCAACCTTGAATATCTCGATTTTAAATACCACCACCGATTATTACGTACAGGCAGTAAGCGCGAATGGTTGTGGCAATGCCAGCGGCAGGGTTAAGGTAACCGTAACCGTTACGCCAAGGCCAACCACACCGGTAGTGGCCACCAACAATGTCAATGTATGTATAGGCAATAGTACCGTATTAAGTGTAAGCAATCCGCAAAGTGGCGTAACCTATACCTGGTATAACGCAGCGGTGGGCGGAACCGCAGTTGGTAGTGGCGCTAGCTTCACCACACCGGCTATTGCGGCCAATGTAACTTACTACGTAGAAGCAAGCACCGGCTCTTGTATTTCTCCTGCCAGAGCGCCTGCAGCTATCATAGCCATGCCGGTACCGGTGGCCCCGGTTAGCGTTTCGGCCAACAACAACCCGATATGTTCAGGCAGTACAGCAATATTAAGCGTGAATAATCCTGATGCCAATCTGGTTTACAGGTGGTATGCCAATAGCTCTGGCGGCACCATGCTGGCCGAAGGAAACAGCTTTACCACTCCGGCCTTAAATGCTACTACAACCTATTATGTAGAAAGCGTTTCAAAAGCAGGCGGCTGTGCAAGCAATTCGCGTACTGCCATTACGGTAAATGTATTGCCAGTATTGGCTATCCCGATAGTTAGGGTAGAAAGCACTACGGCCAATAGCGTAACTTTTGCCTGGAACGCGGTAACAGGAGCTACAGCCTACGAAGTTTCGCTCAATAACGGTAATACCTGGGTTGCGCCAACCGGTGGACCTACCAGTACAACTTATCAGGTAGTTGGCTTGCAACCTGGACAAAGTGTAACCATTGTGGTTAGGGCCAAAGGACAGATCGATTGCCAAACCAGTGCCAACTCTGCACCGGTAACCGGCACGGCCAGTAATCCTTTTGCCAACGAGCTTTACATACCAAACACCTTTACGCCAAACGGCGATGGCAAGAACGATATCTTCTATGCCTATGGCAACCTGGTGAGCAAGTTCAACATGAAAATCTACAACCAGTGGGGACAGTTCCTGTTCGAGTCGAACTCGCTCACTACCGGATGGGATGGAAGGTTTAACGGCACTATGCAGCCAAACGGCGTTTATGTGTATACTATCGCGGTAACCTTTGCCGATGGTAGCACCAAGTCTTATAAAGGAACGATAACATTGCTCAGATAGCATTAAACAAAATTGTGAAATGGTTTTACCTAACAAGAAACACATGAAATACTTAAGAATAGTAATGCTGGCATTCGGACTAAGTTTTGGAGTACAGCAAGCACAAGCACAGATAGATCCACATTTTTCGCAATATTATGCTAATCCGCTTTGGCTAAACCCGGCCCTAACCGGGGTTACCGATGGCGATTACCGGGTAAATGTAAATGCCAAGCAACAATGGGATGCATTAAGAAACGGCTACCTCACTGCCGGTGCCTCTTTTGATATGGCTCCCGTTAAAAACCTGTCGCTGGGCGGTATTATCATTAACCAAAGAGCAGGCGATATTGGCTATAACCAACTGAGTGCCCTGGCTTCGGCCGCCTATCGCATCCGCTTCGGCCAAAGTGGCGAGCAGATCATCAATTTCGGTATGCAGGCCGGTATCATCAGCAAGAGCCTCGATATTTCTAAAATCACCACAGGTAGCCAATACAATCCTATATTGGGTTACGATCCGAGCATGTCTATCTCCGACGATATTTCTTCGTCGAGCTATGTTGCACCAGATATCAATGCCGGTATCATGTTTTTTGATGGCAGCACCAATAAAAAAGTAAATGTTTTCGCCGGCGCCAGTGTATCGCACCTCACCAGGCCCAAAGACAAATTCATCGCCGGCGACAACCCGCGACTGCCCATGCGCTTTACTGGACACGGCGGCGCGCGCATCCAGGTAAACAACATGTTGGATATCACGCCCAATTTCATCTACCTGAAGCAAGGCAATGCCCGTGAAATCGCGGCCGGGGCCTATGCACAGATGATGCTCAACGCAGAATCAGATATTTTGTTCGGCTCGAACTATCGCGTTGACGATTCTGCCATTGCTTTTTTAGGAGTCCATTTTAAAAGCATGGTTATCGGGGTCAGCTATGATTTCAATACCTCGAGCCTCAACAAGGCAACAGGCGCCAGGGGCGGATTGGAACTTTCTGTATCGTTTACCAGCAGGAAAGGCATTGTTGGCCCTAATTTCTTCTGTCCACGACTTTAATTTTTTGAGATATGCGCTATTTAAAAACAATTTTGATCCTGTGTTGCAGCCTTTCATTTGCCCAGGCCCAGATTACAACAGATAACAAGAGGGTAGCCGACGTCTACTTCATCAACAAAGAATATTATGCGGCCTCAGAATATTATAAGCGGGCGCTGCAGATATCGCCAGACAGTGCGGGTTTTGTGGTGCCTTATGGCTTCGAAAAGCGGATTCAGGAAGAAAGTCCCCGCAAAGACGATTACGAATATGCCGTATTTCAGCTGGCCACTTCGCTCAGGTTGTACAAAAACTTTAAGGATGCCGAAAAATGGTATGTGATTGCCAACGGTTTCAGCAATCCCAAATACGCGTTGAGCGGTTATTGGTATGCCGAATGTTTGCGGGCCAACTTTAAGTTTGACGAAGCCATTACCGCTTTTACCGCTTTCCTGAACAAATACAACGTAAACGATGGCTACAAGGAAAAAGCAAGGGCAGAAATCGAGTCGTGCAGGTTTGCACTGAACGAAATCAAATATCCCAGGCTCTTCAAACTAACAAGGCTGCCAGCCGAAGTAAATACTGCCGGTTCTAACTATGCGCCGGCGGTTGGCAACCAGACTTTTTATTTCACTTCGTCGAGGCCGGTACGAGCCAATGGTAAGAATGAGGTGTTGTCTGGAGGTACCAGCAGGGTAGTGAGAAAGGATAATCCATACATCAATGCCATTTATGCAACCTCAGCCAAACCGGAAAGCCCAGATGCCGAAGTAAGTCGGGTAGGCGTTAACGTAAAGCAAATGGAAGTGGCGGCACCTACGTTGCATCCGAATGGGGGCTTCATGTATTTTACCGCCTGGATTAACAAAGAAGACAAAAAACGCAGCATTTACGTATCTAGCCGCATGGCTAACAACCAATGGTCTGATCCGGTGGCTTTGGGGGGCGAAATCAATGTGAATGGCTTCAATTCTATGCAACCCTACATTACTAAAGATGGCAAATACCTCATTTTTGCTTCAGATAGGCCAGGAGGTTTAGGCAAGTACGATTTGTGGTACGCCATTATCAGGCCCGACGGCACTACTGGCAATGCCATGAACATGGGCGATAAAATCAATACCAAGGAAGATGAGGAGGCACCCTATTATAACCCTAAAACCCGCAAACTGCTTTTCAGCAGTAATGGTCGCGTTGGCATAGGCGGATTTGATTTTTATGAATCAGAAGGCGATTTTGCCGATTGGACCACGCCAAAGAATATGGGCTATCCTTTTAACTCGGCCAAAGATGATATGTACTTTACGCCTACAGACGACGAAGACAAAGAAGGCTATATCAGTTCTGATCGCGAATCGTTGTGCTGTCTGGAGATCTTCAAAATCAGGAGAGAAACCCTAACCATCAGTGGCAAGCTCATTGATTGCGCCACCTTAAAACCATTGGCAGGTGCTACCGTAACCATTACTGGTGCCGATTTTACCGAGCAAACCACCACTTCCGATCAAAATGGCATGTACAGATTTGGAATCGGCTCTAACCGCGGCTTTCAGGTCAATGCGGTAAAAGACAGTTATTTTGCCAAAAACATCAGCTATGGTTATGAGCAGCTGGCCAGTGTTGATACCTTAAAGAGTGCCGAACTCTGCCTAACACCATTCAAGGTGAACAAGCCTATTGTGCTGAATAATATTTTTTATGAATTCGATAGCGCCGAACTGACCGATTCGTCAAAGGTTACGCTTAACTATTTGTACGATCTGATGGTAGACAACAAGAACATCGAAATCGAATTGGGTGCGCATACAGACAATATCGGAACAGAAGCCTATAACCTCGACTTGTCTAACCGCAGGGCCAAATCGTGTGTCGATTATTTGGTGAGCCGGGGTATAGCGCCAGAACGGATGACAAGCAAGGGCTATGGCTTTAGCATGCCGGTGGCCCCTAATAAATTGCCCGATGGCAAAGACAATCCCGAGGGCAGGGCGCTCAACAGGCGTACCGAGTTTAAGGTAACCAAGAAATAGTTAGTTGATAGTAATAAATAGAAAAGGAGGTGCAAATCTCCTTTTTTTTATGGCTAAAAAATTAATGGCTAGATGAAAGAGGTTGACTTGAATACCGGCACGTTTACCTGTTTGCTGTCGAGCAGATTAAGCTTGTGGTAGCTGTATTCCTCTACTTTTTCGTCGTCTTTAAGTTCTTTGTAAATGCCGATAATGAGGTTGTAAGTAAACAGTTCGTTGATAGCCAGGTCGTTGCGTTTGTAGATTTTAATGCATTCGTGCGCATATTGTAACGCCGTGGCATAATCCTTTCTGTTTTTGCTCTGCTCGGCCTTTAGCGACAAAAATACCGACTGTGCATACAGCGTAGGGTTTACCCTCGATTCGTCGGCGTACAGCTGTGTCAGTATTTTCTCCATTTGGTCTGTCTTTTTGCTAGGATTTGTCCTTGCACAAGCCTGGGCCATCAGGTTGAGCAAGTAAATGGAGAAAAATTTACGCGTTTTCATCAGCTTTGGATGTTGCCGCAGAATAGCCGATATGATTTTTGTCGCCTCTAATGGCGAACCATAAAACAGGTTGAGCAGAAAGATCAGCAAGTAGCTGATTACCTGCCGCATGTCGGGCAGCTCCTTGTTCCTGATGCCGTTTATTTTGCTGCCATATTTAAAGTCTTCTATCTTTTGCAAGGTTTGATTTTCGGCAATGGCAACATCTTTAATGCGTAGGTAAATAAGTTTAACGGTTTCGTAGGGATTGATATCCCAGTTTTTCGCTTCGCATTTCAGGCTCTCCATTTTTTCGAGTCGCTTCAGTATTTTGGCCTGGTTCAGGCTCAGGCAATCGAAAATAGCCAGAATGGCGTGGTAATAAAGGGCGGTTTCTTCGCTGTCGGCTACATCTATCAGGCATTTAACCGCGTCCTTGTAGTACGAATCGATAAAATCAAAATGGATAAACTGCTTCATCAGCAATTTGTGCAGCTGCTGTTCTTTGATCTGCTGCAATAGGTTCGGGTCCTTCTTGTTTCTGTAATTGAGGTTTTCGGCAATAAAGTAAATGAGGTAGTTCTTTTCGTAGTTGTTCAGCTTAAGGTTGAGCACGGCATTGATTTCTCGAAACTTGTGGAGGCGTACCAACAGCCTTACCGACCATTGCAAAAGCTGAAACCGCACATGATTGCCCACATACTCCTGATGCACCAGTTCGAAGAAACGATCGTCCATTTGCTGGTTAAACAGCTCGTACAGTTCGGTGAATAAGAAATACTCGAATACGTGTGGCTGTATAAAGCGTACAAATTCCGATGGGAAGCCGCTCTTCACATGTTTTTCCTCCATTAATATGCCATCGGTAAGCAGCTCCATGTAGGCATTCTTAAACACAGGCAGCTCCTTAATCAGGTCGGTTTTGGTTACCGAGTAGCCTCGACGCCCATAATTGGTTAAATGGATGATCTTTTTGCAGAAAAGCACCTTTTCGGTGGCATAAGTTGAATTGTAGATTTTTTCTTGGATAAAACGGGCAATGATTTCGTAGTGGATAATATTGGTATACGAATCGAAAGCGGGGTATTCTTCCTTAAGTTGGTAGTACCATTGGATCTGGAACGGAAATTTAAGCTGGGCCTTCAGGCTGTCGCTGATCTTGGTAAAACCGAGCGGGCTCATTTTCTGGAAAATCTGTTCAACCTCTATTTCGGTTAGTGGCGGAACATTTGAACTGTCGTTGAGATTGAAATAATTGCCCGGAAACCATTTGCTTTTCAGGAAATAAGAATAACGTATCTTATCGTAAAAACGGTTCCAGGTGGTAGAACGCATGCCCAGTATCAGTTTGATGCTCTCGTGTTGATCGATATTGGTGACCAAGCTGATGATGCTTTCAAATACCTTTTGCTTGGTGGTTTTGTTGATGACCAGTTCAGAAAAACCGTCGAGAATAATGATGAATTTTTGGCCATGTTTAAGCCATTGGTCGTTAAAATAGGCAATAAGGTCGGTGTGTTGGTGCAAACCAATCCTGGTTTTGATGCGTTCTTCGAGGCTTAGTTCTTCCAGCTCTTTGTTAAACAGGTAGTCTGCATTTAAAAAAAGCACAATATCCTTTTTAAAGGGGGCCTCCTCATCTATAAACATCTGCTGTACCAAATGGCTCAGCAAAATGCTTTTTCCATAGCCAGGCTGCGAAATAAAGGATGTATAACTGTACTTGCTCGAGTGGAAGAACATGAGGTCGTGCTTGGCAAACTTGCGCGCAATGGTCATTTCGTAGGGAACGCTGCACCTGTTTCGGATGTTCTGCAGGGTAAAGTAGGTAATGCGTTGCGCCCTGGCCCGCAATTGTTCGAAGGCATCTTCGGGTACCTGTTCTATATCGAGTGACTTTTTGCCGATGTTATGCTCATCGGCCATACCTACATATTCCATCAGGGTATTGATGGTAAACTTTGAAAATTCGTGTTTGATTTCGGCAAAGCCAAAGAGCCGTTTGATGGTGGTTTCGCTAATGTTCTTTTTGAGTTCTTTCTGAACAGAACTGGAAATAATCCTGCAATCTGAAGGACTAATGACCTTGATGTTCGTTTTGATGAGGATAAGCCGTTTTAATTCTTGCAAGAATAGGGGATTTGGCATAAGGAGATACGTTATTTTGAGCTTTACCACTAATATACCACTATAAAATGCAAAAATTAAATCCGAAAATGAACAAAGAAAACGGCGTTTTTGAGGCGTATGTGGACAATGAACAGATTTTCAGTGTTTTAATGAGCGACCAGAACGATTTTTTAATTCTGAATTAAATTTTTTGTGTAAAAAAAATGAACATCATGAATGAAAAGAATGGCCCTGTGGCTTGGAAAAGCATTTTGTCAAAAAAATGATCCTTTGAAAAAATTTAATCCTGAAACTGTCTCTTATACACATCTCCGAGCCCACGAGACAGTACTCATGATCGCGTATGCCGTCTTCTGCTTGAAAAGGGGGGGGGGGGGGGGGGGGGGGGGGGGGGGGGGGGGGGGGGGGGGGGGGGGG
>NZ_JAELUC010000083.1 GCF_016429155.1 Pedobacter sp. ASV12
CCCCCCCCCCCCCCCCCCCCCCCCCCCCCCCCCCCCCCCCCCCCCCCCCCCCCCCCCCCCCCCCCCCCCCACACCCCCCACCCCCCCCCCCCCCCCCCCCCCCCCCACAAAACTTTTTTTTAATGATACTGCGACCACCGATATCTACACATGTCGTGGTTCGTCGGCAGCGTCAGATGTGTATAAGAGACAGATTTTAGGCACCTAAAATATTAGTTATATTTACAGAATGAATAGAAAATTCCTGGCCAGCCTTGTTTGGCTGCTCATCTGCTCTAGCTATATTTTTGCGCAAAACACCTATACCATTAGCGGTACCGTGAAAGACCAAAAGGAAACCCTGCCTGGTGCGGCCATTTACATCAGTGGCTATAAGATTTCGACCGTAACCAACAACGAAGGCAAATTTTCCATCCCCAATTTGGCCCCCGGAAACTACGATGTACTGGTGCAGATGATCGGCTACCTGCCCTATTCAAAAAATGTAGTCATTGCCGACAAATCGGTAAACATCGAAGCATTGCTTCAAGAAAATACCGTCATGCTGAAAGAAGTTGTGATCAAGCCCGACCCTAACAGAATGGCACATATTGCTTTGTTTAAAGATTTTTTTATTGGCAAATCGCCCAATGCCGCCCAATGCAAAATCCTGAATACCAATGTGCTCATGATTAACGACGACAGGGAAAACGGAATGCTGACCGTTAGAACCAACGAATTTATCGTCATCGAAAACAAGGCTTTAGGCTATAGACTTAAATACCTGCTAGAATATTTTGAATACAACTATAAATCAAAAATCATTTTCTATGCGGGCCATCCTTATTTTGAGGAAATGAAGGGTGGCAAATCGAAGCAAAAGAAATGGCAACAGGCACGCGAAACAGCCTATAACGGCTCTATCCAGCATTTCTTTAAATCTTTATACCACAACACCATTGCCCAAGACGGCTTTGTCATTAACAAACTGGTTGCCATACCCAATGCCAACCGCAAGCCCGACAGCCTGATCAATGCCAACATCAAGCGCCTAACTACTGGCCAAAACGGACTTACCCGCGCGCTTACCTTTACCAGTGGCGATTCGCTTGCGTACTGGCTCAAGCAACGTCGCGAACCACTTACCATGAGCGTGCTCAGTCGTGCAGATGTACTGGTCGACACCCTGGTCAAAACCTACAACAACGATATTAAAACCATGAACTTTAAAGACGAGCTCTACGTGATTTATAAGAATGAACGCGAAACGCCCGAGTACGATTTTTCAGGAAACAGGCAAAACAGGCCCTTAGATATGCCAAACTACCAGATTTCTATAGTAAGCCTACTTGAACCTCCGGTTCGGTTTTATGCCAATGGGGGCGTAGTAGACCCTCGAAGCACGTTGTACAAAGGCTTTTGGGCTTACGAAAAGGTAGCCGATCTGGTGCCTATGGATTACATCTCGACTGTTAAGAAGTAAATTCGTGCTTACAGCATCCTATTTTCCTATTGATAGGGATTGCAGGGATTCACAGTGCATTTTTGTCCTTTTATAGCCTGTAAAAACACCGTTGTCCGCCATCGTGTGGAAAACATTATTTTAAAATTACTAATATTTTTAGCAATTTTAAACATGGTTAACGGTGAAGAAAACAAAGAGGATTACCTGAATGGCCGGGGCGCCCAAATCAATACGGTTAACCGGTTTCTCAAAAACTCCTTAAGCAGGGCACATGTAGAGGCTATTGACGATTGGGAAGAAACCAGTGGCAAAACAAGTTTCATTATAGGCACTTCCAAATCGGTTGTAAACAAGGTGGATAGCCCGGATGTGGGCATGGCCTATTCGCTCAATCCCTACCAAGGCTGCGAACACGGCTGTATTTACTGTTATGCCCGCAATTCGCACGAATATTGGGGCTTTAGTGCCGGCCTGGATTTTGAAAGAAAGATCATTGTCAAAAAAGATGCACCAGAGCTCTTCAAAAAGTTCTTGGAAAAAAAAACCTGGGATGCCTATCCTATTTCCCTTTCTGGCAATACCGATTGCTACCAACCTGCCGAACGCAAGTTTAAACTTACCCGCCAGTTGCTCGAAATTGCCTTAGCCTATAAACAACCCATATCGATGATCACCAAAAATGCGCTCATTTTACGAGATCTGGATATTTTGCAGGAAATGGCCAAACACAACCTGGCTATGGTATTTGTGTCGATAACCAGTTTAAACGAAAAACTGAGGCTTAAGCTTGAGCCTCGTACCACTACCGCCAAGCAACGCCTCAAAATTATAGCAGAACTGAGCAAGGTTGGCCTACCCACCGGGGTTATGGCTGCGCCTATGATTCCGGGGCTCAACAACCACGAAATGCCCGCTATTTTAAAGGCCGTGGCCGATAACGGCGCTAAATCGGCAGGCTATACAGTGGTTCGGTTAAATGGAGCCATCAGTACCATCTTTGAAGATTGGTTGCAAAAGAATTTCCCCGACCGTTTTGAAAAGGTATGGCATGCCATACAAAGCTGCCATAATGGCGAGGTAAACGATAGCCGTTTTGGCATGCGGATGCGTGGCGAAGGCAATTTTGCCCAAATGATACGCGACACCTTCAAATTGCATTGCCGGCTAAACGGATTAAACCAGGAACAAGTCCAGTTAGACAGTAGCCAGTTCAAGGTTCCTAAAAACCAGTTGAGCCTGTTTTAAGCGCTGGCCGGGAAATGTTTTCCAGTCTACCATCACTGTGGATATTTAATACCCCAAGCATAATAGCACATTTTTGCAATTCCGTTACAAAGCCGGCTTGGGCATCACTCGGCCATTTGCTACTTTTGGTGCTCAACCCAATTACATGAAAATTGCCTTAATCACCTATCACGACCAAGGAGCCTATGCTTCGCCAACTGTAGTAAATGAAGACGACAAACTGTTAGAATTTCTCCAGCATAAAGGCTTAAACATTGAAAAGGTAATTTGGAACAATCCACAAATCCAATGGGAGAACTATGATTTGGCCATCTTAAAATCACCGTGGGATTATTTTGACCTCATTGCCGATTTTTATGCCTGGCTGGAAATGCTAAAAGCAAAAAATGTAAGGTTGCTTAATCCAACAGCTACCGTAAAATGGAATGCCGACAAGCATTACCTCCAAAACATCATGGACAAAGGATTATTGGTTACGCCTAGTATTTTCTTAGAGAAAGATGCCCATGTTAACCTAAACAGCTATTTCGACGAATTTGAAACTGAAAAACTCATTGTAAAACCTTGTGTCAGTGGCGGCGCCAAAAATACCTTTAAAGTAACCAAGGCCAATGTTGATGAAATTAATGCCAAGCTGGGCGCATTGATACGCGAAGAAGCATTTATTGTACAACCATTCTTAGCCGAAATTGAGGAAAATGGCGAATGGTCGTTTTTGTTCTTCGGCCAGCAATTTAGTCATGCCCTGCTCAAAAAAGCCAAAACCGGCGATTTTCGGGTACAACATGCCCATGGCGGCAGCATACACCCGCAAGAGGCACCTGCCCAATTGCTTCAAAGCGCACAACGATATGTAGACCAGTTTGCCCAGCATTGTTTATATGCCCGTGTGGATGGAACCGTGGTCAATGGAGAATTTTTATTGATGGAGCTGGAACTGATTGAACCTTTCCTGTTTTTAGATACAGATCCAAATGCCTGCGAACGATATTATCAAGCCTTAATAAAGTTGATCAACTAATCCCATAAGAAATCTGTCAAGCTATGGCTCTTGATATTTATCGCCTTGCGCCAAAATCCTGTGTCCAGTAGCTTCCAACCCTAGCGGTTCCCATTTCCTGGTAACTGGCACTCATGATATTTTTACAGTGCCCTTCACTGCTTAGCCAGGAATTCATCACGGCTTGTTCGTCTTTTTGTCCCTTGGCAATATTCTCTGCGATGGCCTTCCAAGTATAGCCCACGGCATCAAAACGTTCGGCTAGGGTTTTGCCATCAGAAGAAACATGGTTAAAAAAGTTGTTCTGGTACATGTCTTTGCTGTGGTTGTACGCGGCTTTGGCAATGACATTGCTCCAAGTTAAAGCCGATACAGGAGGCATAACCGTTGTGCCACAATTGCAGCCATTTGCCCGTACCTCATTAACCAATTTCAACAAAAGCGCATTGTCCAAACTAGTTGTTACTGCATCTGTATTTCCACTTTGGTCAGGATTGGCTTCGGCACTATTGTCTTTACAGCTGAGCACCGCACCAAAAAGTACAACAAACAAAACAATAAATCTCTTCATCCCCAACAATTTTATTTCGGCAAGCTCAAAAAAAAAACACCTACCATGTTCATGATAGGTGTTTAACGATTTGGGACTTGATATGGTATTAAGCGCCCTCTTCTTTTTTCTTTTTCTTACCGTTGCTTTTGTTCACCACGGTAATTTCTTCTTTTTCCTTATTGTAGTCGATTTCTAAAGTATCGCCATCGTGGATTTCTCCTTTCAGGATTTCTTCCGCAATCGGATCTTCCAAATACTTCTGGATGGCACGTTTCAACGGACGGGCACCAAAATTACTGTCGAAACCTTTTTCGGCAATGAAATCTTTGGCTACATCGGTTAATTTCACTTCATAGCCCAAGTTGTGAACACGGCCAAACAGCGATTTCAATTCGATATCGATAATTTTGAAGATCTCTTCCTTGCCTAAGCTGTTGAATACGATTACATCATCGATCCTGTTCAAAAATTCCGGTGCAAAAGCACGTTTCAACGCATTCTCGATTACGCTGCGGCTGTGGATATCGTTTTGGCTCATCTTGGCCGAAGTAGAGAAACCAACACCTTGACCAAAGTCTTTCAACTGGCGTGCGCCAATATTAGAAGTCATGATGATAATGGTGTTTCTAAAATCTACCTTGCGTCCTAAACTATCGGTAAGCTGGCCTTCGTCTAATACCTGCAACAGGATATTAAATACATCAGGATGCGCTTTTTCAATCTCATCCAGCAAAATTACCGCATAAGGCTTTCTGCGAACTTTTTCGGTCAATTGGCCACCTTCTTCGTAACCCACATAGCCCGGAGGCGCTCCTACCAAACGCGAAACCGCAAATTTCTCCATGTACTCGCTCATGTCAATTTGGATCAGCGAATCGTCGCTGTCGAACATAAAGCGAGCCAATTCTTTAGCCAATTCGGTTTTACCAACCCCTGTTGGACCTAAAAAGATAAATGATCCAATTGGTTTTTTAGGGTCTTTTAATCCGGCTCGGGTACGTTGGATGGCTTTGGTCAATTTCTTGATGGCGTCATCCTGACCGATAATTTTCTCGGCCACGGTATCGTACATATTCAATAGTTTCACGCTATCGGTTTGTCCAACACGTTGCAAAGGAATACCAGTCATCATCGAAACCACCTCGGCTACATTGTCTTCACTTACTTCGTAGCGTTTGGTTTTGGTTTCGGCTTCCCATTCTGCCTTGGCGCGTTCCAGTTCCTCTAACAGGTTCTTTTCGGTATCGCGCAGTTTGGCGGCCTCTTCATATTTTTGGCTCTTCACCACTTTGTTCTTTTCAACCTTAATATCTTCTATCTTGCTTTCGATAGCGATAATGTTTTCTGGAACATGGATATTGGTTAAATGCACCCTCGAGCCTGCCTCGTCTAAAGCATCGATGGCTTTATCCGGCAAGAAACGGTCTGTAATATACCTCGAAGTTAAAGCCACACAGGCATTGATCGCTTCTGGGGTATAAGTCACACCGTGGTGCTCTTCATATTTCTCTTTGATACGGTTCAAAATCTCCACGGTTTCGTCTGGCGTAGCCGGCTCGATCATTACCTTTTGGAAACGACGGTCTAAAGCGCCATCTTTTTCAATGTACTGACGGTACTCGTCTAAAGTAGTTGCACCGATGCATTGAATCTCGCCCCTGGCCAAAGCCGGTTTGAACATGTTCGACGCATCTAGCGAACCTGAGGCCCCACCCGCACCTACAATGGTGTGGATCTCGTCGATGAAGAGGATGACGTCGGTCGATTTTTCCAATTCGTTCATCACCGCTTTCATGCGCTCTTCGAACTGGCCACGGTATTTGGTACCGGCAACCAGCGAAGCCAAGTCTAAAGTAACTACTCTTTTGTTGAACAAGACCCTCGATACCTTGCGTTGTACGATTCTCAAGGCCAAACCTTCGGCAATGGCCGATTTACCCACGCCAGGCTCACCAATCAAAATCGGATTGTTCTTTTTGCGACGCGAAAGGATTTGCGAAACACGCTCGATTTCTTTTTCGCGACCTACGATCGGATCTAAGCGGCCTTCTTCGGCAGCACGGGTTAAATCGCGGCCAAAATTATCAAGCACCGGGGTTTTAGATTTAATGTCGGAAACTTTTTTAGGCGTGCTGAAGCTTTCCTCCTCTTGGTAGTCGTCGTCGCCGCCGCTAGAAGTGCCTCCTCCCTGTGCCTCGTCCCTAAAGCCGTTTTTGTTTACCTCAACCTCTTGTTTAAAGATTTCGTAGGTAATGCCGTATTGCAACAAAATCTGCGAAGCAATATTGTCATCGTCTCTTAAGATAGACAGCAACAAATGCTCTGTACCGATCAAATCGCTTTTAAATATCTTTGCTTCTAAATAAGTAATCTTTAATACTTTTTCAGCCTGTTTGGTCAATGGAATATTTCCCAAATTAACCGTTACGCTCGAAGTACCGCGAACGGCCTCTTCAATGGAGCGGCGAAGTTTAGAAGTATCAACCGATAATGATTTTAAAATCTTTATGGCCATACCGTCACCTTCGCGAATAAGGCCCAACAACAAGTGCTCGGCACCTATATAATCGTGTCCTAACCTCAGGGCCTCTTCCCTGCTGAAAGAAATCACATCTTTTACCTGTGGTGAAAATTTAGCTTCCATAATATGTGTGTAATCGGGACGACTCTAAACTATAAATTTGTTTTATAAATACGGCCTCCGGATTTTTATATTTTATCAACAATTACGCCATTTTGGTGGATAATAACAATAGTTTCTTCAAGCTTAAACAAAAAACAACAATTTGCGCAAAGAAGTTTCTGTTTTTAGCATATACGTAATACCATAGAAATTAGGTTTTTATCATCAATAATCTAATTTAGGCGCAAAGAATCATCATATTGTCGGTTTTTTGTAAGGTTTTAGCACCAGCCGAAAACTGACAAATTGTTACATCAGCCATAGGCAAACGAGCAGTTTTGACAGTATGTTGCATTTCCGCCAGCTCGATCAGCATCCTCAAAATCAGCTTTAAAAGTTCGCTTTTTTTACATTTAGCCTTCAAACGACCTGATTCACATTTTGTTTTTTTATATTTAGGTTCAACCTTAACCATTGATTAAATATGAAAACATCATCCGTTTCAAAACTCAGCAGAAATGAGCTGAAGAAAGTTTTGGGAGGTGGCGGCGAAGAGCCGATGCATCCGTTGTGTCCAATCTGTTCATGCGAGTGGCCTTATCCATCGGCCTATTTGGCCTATGCCTCGGCCAACCTTTGCGAACCAAATCCTTGCGCCAGACCTGTAGATCCCACACCAAGCGATCCAGATCCCTGCGCTCCAGCCATAGACATGTAAGCTAAGCAAACGAAAATCTTTTAAAGGCCACTTCGAAATTTGAGGTGGCTTTTTTATGCGATAAGCGCCTTAAAACGCCTCTTGCATTTTCCGTCTTACATTTTCCATCATTTTACCCATCTTTGCACAAACACTATATAAATTATGTCAGACGAAAAAATAATCTTTTCAATGGCGGGGGTGAGCAAAATCTATCCGCCACAAAAACAGGTTCTTAAAAATATTTATCTCTCTTTCTTTTACGGCGCAAAAATCGGCGTAATCGGTTTAAACGGCTCTGGTAAATCTTCATTGCTGAAAATTATTGCTGGTTTAGACAAATCTTTCCAAGGCGAAGTCGTGTTTTCTCCCGGCTATTCGGTGGGTTATTTGGCACAGGAGCCTGAACTCGACCCAGAAAAAACCGTTCGCGAAGTAGTAGAAGAAGGCGTAGCCGAAATCACTGCCATCTTAAAGGAATACGAAGAAATTAATGAGGCTTTCGGTTTGGAAGAAAATTATTCTGATGCCGATAAAATGGACAAACTGATGCAGCGCCAAGGCGAACTGCAAGACAAAATCGATGCGGTTAATGCCTGGGAACTCGACAATAAGTTGGAAAGGGCCATGGATGCCCTGCGTTGCCCAGACCCTGAAACCAAAATCGGCGTGCTATCAGGAGGTGAGCGTCGGCGTGTGGCCATGTGTCGCCTGCTGCTGCAAGAACCTGATGTATTGCTGCTCGATGAGCCGACCAACCACTTGGACGCCGAAAGTATCGATTGGCTAGAACAGTTCCTCCAAAATTACAAAGGAACCGTAATTGCCGTTACCCACGACAGGTACTTCCTGGATAACGTAGCCGGCTGGATCTTGGAACTTGACCGTGGCGAAGGCATTCCGTGGAAAGGCAATTATTCTTCATGGCTAGACCAAAAAGCCAAACGTTTGGCACAGGAAGAGAAAACCGAAAGCAAACGTCAAAAAACATTAGAGCGCGAGCTGGAATGGGTTCGTATGGCTCCCAAAGCCCGTCATGCCAAATCGAAGGCACGTTTGGCCAACTACGATAAACTGGCCTCGGAAGACGGCAGAGAGCGCGAAGAAAAACTGGAGCTTTTTATCCCTGCCGGTCCGCGTTTGGGCAATGTGGTTATCGAAGCTACCAACGTAACCAAAGCCTATGGCGATAAAATTTTGTTCGAAAACCTGAGCTTCTCGCTTCCTCCTGCGGGCATTGTTGGGATTATCGGACCAAATGGTGCAGGTAAAACCACCTTGTTCAGACTCATTACCGGACAGGAGCAGGCTGATGCAGGCACTTTTAGGGTAGGCGAAACCGTGGCTTTGGGCTATGTAGACCAGATGCACAACGACCTGGATGCCAACAAAACCGTTTACGAAAACATTACAGATGGCTTAGACAACATCCAATTGGGCAACAAGGCGGTAAACGGCCGTGCATACGTATCGAAATTCAACTTTAACGGTGCCGACCAACAAAAGAAAGTGGGCATTTTATCAGGCGGAGAACGAAACCGTGTACACTTGGCTATTACGCTTAAAAAAGGGGCCAACGTACTGCTACTCGATGAGCCGACCAACGATATCGACGTAAACACTTTACGTGCCTTGGAAGAGGCTTTAGAGAACTTTGGTGGCTGCGCGGTGGTAATCAGTCACGACAGGTGGTTCTTAGACCGCATCTGTACGCATATTCTGGCTTTTGAGGGCAATTCTGAGGTTTATTTCTTTGAGGGCAACTATTCCGACTACGAAGAAAACCGCAAGAAACGTTTGGGCGATGTAACACCGCACCGCATCAAGTATAAAAAAATAGGTTAGCATGCTCTTGTTGGTGTTCCTCACCAACAAGCCATACTAAGGTACTAAATCGTTGGTGAAGAACACCAACGATAGCAGGCAAACAAAGAAAGGCTCCGGAGTGGAGCCTTTGCTGTTTTAAGCCTCAAATCTTGGAGGCACTGGACCGGGCTTAGGCGCATTGCTTTCTTTCGCTTTTCTTTTGCCCCTGAAAAAGAAATAGAGGTTGACGAAAAGCATCACGCCCAAATAAATAGAGAAAGTCCCTATTTTGTAGCTCAGCGCCTCCACTAACGACTGGTAGTCGTTCTTATAGAGCGTTAGTTCGAGTATCATTAAAGCAAACCCCAGGTTGAGCAGGTAAAACCCAGTTTCGAAAAGCTTGTTGGTGGCCAAGGCAATCTCTTCCCTGCCCTTAAAAATATCGAGCATGTAAACCTTGCTGTTCCTGAATAAGGTTCGCGATACATAAAAAGTCAAGAAAAGTGCCACAGGGACATAAATTGCATAGCCGATCAGAATTTTTGTAGTTTCCATCTTATTGAATGTTTATTTGTTAGCGGATTAGTTTTTGAATCTGTGTGGTTAGTAAAAGGATGTTGAGGTAATGCAAAACCGAAATGATACCAATAATAAGGGCCATTTTAACAGCGATTACTTCAATCAGTTGGGGCATGCCGGTAATTTGTTGCCAGGCAACGAGCGTAATGGCACAATAGCCGATGTTAACCAGGTAATAGCCTACCAGCAGTATTTTATTGATTTGTTGGCAAAGGTCGAGGTGCCCGGGCAGCAGTGCCGCCACAAAAAGGTTGCCGTTCCGATAGCAGCTGCGTCCCACAAAAACAATGACGAGCACAATCAAGGTGATAAAGATCGCGTAACCAAACAGGTTGTAATTCATAATATTTTAATTACTATATTTTCAGAAATTATTGAAATTTTAGGTCAAAAAAATTGCTTATTTCAGCAATTTGATCATCAGTTTGCCCAGCCAATTGTCTTTGTAGGTGGTTACCTTATCAATCATTTCGTCGGCACGGCCTACAAAATCGTACAGTTTTTTGGTCTGCTCTACAAAATGTTTTTCGGCAGGAGTTTCATTGGCTTGGATAGATGAAACTTCCTTCAGCATCTTCAAGGCAGGCTTAATCTCTCTTTTGCTTCTTTCTTTGGCAATTTTAGTGGCCAGTTCGTCAAGGTCCTTTTCCGCAATAAAAAATTCTCGGCGCTCACCCGGCTTGTTTTCCTTGTACACAATGCCCCAATCCATCAGCGCCCTGAGGTTCATGCTGGCATTGCCCCTCGAAATCTGCAGCTCTTGCATGATGTCTTCCATCGAAATGGCTTCGTCTGATACCATCAGCAAGGCATGAATCTGTGCCATGGTTTTATTAATGCCCCATTGCGATCCCAATGCACCCCAGGTTTGCAGAAATTTGTTTTTGGCAGTTGAGTAATCCATATTCAAATATAGAATTTATTTTCAAACTTTCAAAAATAATTGAAATATATTTTTTATTTCTCCCAGACCTGATTTTGCACGCTAAAATTTTATTTTTGGCTAAGATTTAAAGTTTCTGCCTGTATATTGAATTTTACAGAAACATGCGCAGTTTTTTGTTGTTATAACCTATAGCTAAACTGTACAATATTTTATATTTGATCCTATGAAGAAAATTTTAGTTGTTGACGATGATGATGATGTGCTAGATACCATTGCCGTGATTTTAGAAATTGGCGGATACGATGTAGAACCTTTAAATGATGCCGAAATCGTATTCGAACGTATTGCCGAATTTGAACCTGACCTGATATTGCTGGATGTGGTGCTGGGTAAAATCGATGGCAGGATTATCTGCAGCCAGCTTAAATCCCATGAAGACACCACCCACATCCCTATTTTGATGATGTCGGGGTTATATGACATGCGAGAAATACAGGATATGGAATGTGCACCAGACGATTTTATGGCCAAGCCCTTTAAAATGGATACCTTGCTCAGCAAAATAGAGAAGCTGGTGAGCTAAAAGCCAACTTGCAACTTTCAGTTTCTGGGCAACAGGACAGGTCAAAATTTCCTGAAATAATTGTTCCGCCCCATTTAGCGGCTAACTTGATAGATATCCTAGAGCAGAATAAAACTTCGGTTACCTAAGCAGTTCTTCAATCAACCCCTTTCTATTCTTGGCTTTCGCGCGGACCACGTTTGTAAATAACCAGTCCATTTAAGAAATTACGTAAAATCTGATCGCCGCATTTTTTAAAATTTGGGTGATCGTCTTTTCTGAAGATATCGCCCAATTCGCTTTTGGTTACCGTAAAATTAACCAGTTTGCAAATCTCTATAATCTGATCGCTATTTAAGGATAAGGCTACCCTTAATTTTTTCATGATATCGTTATTGCTCATAATTGTATGATTGGCAGCTTAAATAATTAGATGGCCCTAAAAAGCCGCTTCTATTTTAACTTTCTTGTTCTTAATTTTTTCGTTGGCCAGCTTCTTGACAACTTTTGCCATTTGTGCCCTTTTGACAGCTACATAAGCTGCCTGGTCTTTCACTTCAATCAGTCCTACCTCGTCTTTTTGCAAACCTCCCTTTTTAAGCAGCAGGCCAACAATATCAACCTTATTGACCTTGTCTTTTTTACCGGCACTAATATACAAAGTTTGCCAGGCACTATCTTGCGGCATGGGATAAGGGCCTTTCAAATCGATGGTTTCTATTTCGGCACTTAAAAAAGGGTATTGCTCGTCGGCAGCCAAAATCAAATAGGCCGTTCCTTTGGCATTCATTCTGGCGGTGCGTCCGTTGCGGTGCACAAAGGCATCTTCGGTATGTGGCAATTGGTAGTGGATAATGTGCGCTACCTCCGGAATATCCAGGCCACGCGCGGCCAAGTCTGTGGTAACCAAAATGAGATTGCTCCCATTCCTGAATTTGAGCAGGGCGCGCTCACGCTCATCTTGCTCCATACCACCATGAAAAACATCGTGGATCAGGTCTTTTTCAATAAGCAAATCGCTAATGCGGTCGACCGTTTCACGGTGGTTGCAAAAAACCAGCATGGCTTCATTTCCGATGCTGCAGATGAGCTCGAACAAGGTTTCCAACTTGTCTTCCGCTTTGCTCGCTACTTTTTTGAGCGTGATGGCTGGTGCTATTTCCCTATTGGTTAAGAAATTGAGGGTAAGGGGGCTTTGCAAGCCCGTAAAATCCGGAATTTCTTCCATTTTGGTGGCCGAAGTCAGGATACGCTGCGTTAGAGAACGTAGGCTGCCAATGATATAGCCCATATCGGCCTGGAAACCAAACTCCAAGGCCTTATCAAATTCGTCGAGCACCAACGTGGTTATGGTCGATTCGTCGAAATGCCGTGCATCGAGGTGAAAGGCAATCCGTCCGGGCGTACCAATTAAAACTGCAGGTGCTTCTTTTAAGCTGTTGAGCTCGGTTTTTACCTCATGGCCTCCATAGCAGCAGGTTATTTTAAAACCCGATGCCATTTGCCTGAAAACCAATTCGATTTGCAAGGCCAGTTCTCTTGATGGCACCAAAATAAGACATTGGATACCCTTCGTTTCTTTTTTAAGCCTATGGAGTACCGGCAACAAAAAAGCAAGGGTTTTTCCGGAACCAGTTGGCGCCAAAATAACGACATCGCTTCCTTTTTTGCTGGCCGCAATGGCCTGTTCCTGAATTTGGTTAAGGGAGGCAATTTTAAGGTTATCGAGCACCGACTGTAGAATCATGGTCCAAAGGTAGCTATTTTAGTCAAGAGTCGTCAGGCTGAAGTCTCTAGTTCAGCTGTCCGAAAGTTTTCCTGCTTTCGTTTTCTGCCTTCCTTTCCACCAGCCTCAACCTGCCATTTCCTTTTCCATTTTTGCTTCCACATTTCCCCAAAAAATCTTATCTTGTTGATAACCAATTGAATGTTAGCAAATAAACAATATACCGTTAACTGCAATTTCACATGAAGCGCTTAAATTTAGGAAACCTGATTACGGGTTGTTAACCTTAACACCACTAACGTATGAGCTGGAAAAAATTTAGTGGCGAAGTGATCCATTCGTCAATCTTAGAAGAAGTTGAACAAGCAATTATCAGAGAAACTGGAAACGGCTACAAACTGAAAGTGTGCATCGGCACAGACTCGCAGGTTAAAGGTGCCATTACCGATTTTGCAACCGTCATTGTTTTGCTAAGGGAACACCATGGCGGCTTTATGTACATCAGCCAAGAAAAAACCACCCAAAAAATGGGCATCAAAGAAAGGATGCTGGTCGAAGTGCAGAAATCAATCGAAACCGCCTATTCGGTTTGCGACCTGCTTGATGTGTACGATGTAGATTTGGAGGTACATGCCGACATCAATACCAATCCGATGTTTAAATCGAACAAGGCTTTAAACGAGGCCATGGGCTACATTTTGAGCATGGGTTTTATTTTTAAAGCCAAACCCGAAGCTTTCGCCAGCTCAACCTGCGCCGATAAGATGGTACACTAACGGTTGCAGGTTCAGGGTTAAAAGTTGAAAGCCATGAGCTAGATTTACAGCTTTTCACTTTAAACTTTCAGCTCCTTTACCAAGATTTGCTCACCACTTTTTTTTCTGGTGCAGGAATTTCTACCGGCTTTTCGTTGGCCATATACTGCTTCAGCTTTGCCGCAAAATCTTGGACATATTTGGCTGTTTGCGTTCGATATTCTTTCCATTGCCCCTCATTCAGCTTGCCGGGATTCTCTTCCAACGGGGTGGCTTTAGCCGTAGCGGCCACAAAGTTTCCATATCGGTCTCGCTGATACGGAACAAAACCAAAGTCGCTCAGCCAAAAACGATACTTCCCTTCTTTCACTTCTGCATTAAAACTGTACAGCACTTCGCCAGAAGGATGCGACATCACCAGCAGGGTTTTGTTGATAACGAATTTGCCGTTGGCAAGAATTGCGCTATCGCCTACCGCTGATTTGACCTTTAACGTCTTTTGCTTTTTGAGATAGGCATCCAGCCTATTCCTCAACAAATCACTGGTTATGCCTTCTAGCTTCACCACCTCGTAATAAATCAACTTCCCGTTTTCGTTAACAGCCAGGTTTTCGCCTTGCGCCACGGCTATATGGCAACTCAAGAACAACAAGGCGGCCAATAATCTAATTTTCATAAGTTTTACGCCTAAAAAAACGCCAGGCTTGCGCCCGGCGTTTGGATCAATACTAGAAAGCATAAACGGCCGCTAAAGAAAACTGCGAAGCATTTTTAGTCGCGGTTAGGCCATTGCGCTTTAAAAAACCCTGCGAAAAGTCTTTATCGCTGTCTAAACGCACCTCAGGGATAAAGGTCAATCCGCCCGACTTGATATTGCCCGATAACGTAAACGAGGCGACCGCCGCATCTTGAGTACCGGCTGCGCCCTTATAGTTAAAATATTCGGCCCTTAGCCCCAAAGCGACAGCCTTTGTAAAGGCATATTGCGGATATAGCGCAACTCCGGCATAACCTCCATTGTTGTTCGAAATGGTATAATTGGCCGCGTTTAGGCCCATCTTAAACTGATCGGTAATTTGATAGGCCGTAGTCAGATCGAAAATGGTGCCCGTGCCCGCAGCGCCCGCTGAGCGGCCCGAAAGAAAATTCAGGTAAGCTGTCCAACCCGAAAGCGGGCTCAGGGTTAGCTGCGCCCCAATGTGCGATACGCCATTAAAATCCTGGTATACATTCCAATCGTTGAATAGGCCAGCCATCAGGCTTACTTGATCAGAAAAGGTATAGCTGGCTTTAATACCTGCATTCTGAAATGGCCCTGAGCCAAAGAGGTAGGAAGTAGAATAGTTGAAATTAGCGGCTGGCGAGATCACTTCGTAGCCGACGAAAGTGCCCATGTAGCCTGCAGCGATATTAAATTTATCGGTAAAGGCATAACTAATGTAAAGATTCTGGATATGGAAGCTATTGGTCTTCTCATCGTAGGTGCCGGCCGCATTGGGGATAGACTGCGACTGGCCACGGGGCCCGAAAGACAGTTCGCCAACAAAAGAAGCCTTGCCGGTACTCTTTTTCAGGGCCAGGTCTATCATTCCCAGCGAAACGGAATTCTGTTCGTTGGCAAAATAGGTTTTGATGTTGCTTGCCTTATTGAGGTCGTATTTATAATAGGTATCTACTGATCCTGAAATCTGTAAGGGAGAACCCGATGATTCTTGGGCATAAGCAGTGGCAGTAAATCCTAAGGCGGTAAAGGTAGATAGTAGAGTTTTAATTTTCATAATTTTAAGTTTGAGGTTTATTTTAATCCATTATCTGACGACTTAAAAGGCAATAGCCGGGCTATCCACATCAAAATGTGGTTCAATATTGTAGATAGCCCGAAATATTTGGTTTGATTTACCTAGTTGTTTGCGACTTCCTTTCCTGCAACGATCAAAGTGCCCTGGGTATATTTTTCATCGTGTTGCGAGGCATCCAGTCCTACTTCTTCTTCGGCTTCGCTTACGCGGATCGGCTGAATGAGGTTGACCAGCTTGAAGATTACAAACGACACGACAAAGCTGAAGATAATTACAATGAGCGCTCCTTTTAACTGAATGAAGAAAAACTCCGCATTGCCATAAAGCAAGCCATCGGCACCTGCACTGTTTACGGTTTTGGTGGCAAAAACACCTGTCAGCAGCATGCCTACGATCCCTCCAACACCATGGCAAGGAAAAACATCCAAAGTATCGTCTAAGCTGGTTTTTTGCTTCCACGAAACCACCAAGTTTGAAACTACCGCTGCTGCCACGCCAATAAAAATACTTGATGGAATACTTACAAAGCCGGCACCCGGCGTAATGGCCACCAAGCCAACAACGGCCCCGATACAGAAACCCAAAACAGAAGGTTTTTTGCCTCTGGCAACATCAAAAAACATCCACGATAGGCCTGCCGCACCAGCGGCCGTATTGGTAGTTAAAAATGCCGAAACTGCCAAGGCATTGGCACTCAAGGCCGAGCCTGCGTTAAAGCCGAACCAGCCGAACCATAACAAACCGGTTCCAATCAATACATAAGGAATATTGGCTGGTGGCACTTCTTTATGTTCCAAGTGCGATTTTCTTCTTTTGAGCACCAAAGCTCCAGCCAAAGCTGCCATACCTGCCGAAATATGCACCACGGTTCCGCCGGCAAAGTCGAGCACGCCCATTTTGAGCAGAAAACCGTTCGGCGACCATGTCCAGTGTGCCAATGGCGAATACACAAAAAGCGCGAACAATACAATAAAGAGAATATACGAAGTAAAGCGGATACGCTCGGCAACGGCACCTACCACAAGCCCCGGGGTAATGATGGCAAACATCAATTGAAAAACCGCAAACAGCGAAAGCGGAATAGTTCCCCAGGCAGGCCCAGAGTTTACGCCCTGAAAAAACAAAAATGTTTTGGGATCTCCGATAAAGCCCCCAATGCTGTTACCAAAAGCGAGGCTGAAACCTACCACTACCCAAAGCACAGTAATTACCCCTGCGGCTACTACGCTTTTGATCATGGTAGAAAGAACATTTTTGCGATGCACCATGCCTCCATAGAAGAAGGCCAGGCCCGGTGTCATTAAAAACACCAGTGCAGCGGCGACCAAGATAAACGCAACATCAGCCGCATTATATTTTCCTTCGTCAAAATTGGGAAGCAACGGCACAAAAAGAGATAAAACTGCAATTAAAATTAAAATTGCGAATGGAGCCCACTGTTTAAATAGAACTTTTGCCATAAATTTTCAAGTTTAGTGTTTATTTTTTTGATAATTATTTAAAATTAACTATAAAATCTTAAAAAATCATAAAAAACAATTAATAACATTGGCAAAATCAATAAAAAAATATATTAAAATGTAAAAAACATTAAATAAATATATCTGTCTCTTATACACATCTCCGAGCCCACGAGACAGTCCTCATGATCGCGTATGCCGTCTTCTGCTTGAAAATGGGGGGGGGGGGGGGGGGGGGGGGGGGGGGGGGGGGGGGGGGGGGGGGGGGGGGGGGGGGGGGGGGGGGGGGGGGGGGGGGGGGGGGGGGGG
>NZ_JAELUC010000084.1 GCF_016429155.1 Pedobacter sp. ASV12
CCCCCCCCCCCCCCCCCCCCCCCCCCCCCCCCCCCCCCCCCCCCCCCCCCCCCCCCCCCCCCCCCCCCCCCCCACTTCTTCACCCACCCCCCCCCCCCCCATCACTCCACATGTCGTGGTTCGTCGGCAGCGTCAGATGTGTATAAGAGACAGTATGTACCAGGACGGAATACCGCTCCTGATATCTCTACACGATTAGCAAAACGATCCAGAATTGCTTCAACCACGTACTTATCTCCATTTTTAGGGAAGTAGCTAGCAAAATCTGATGCCGGAATATCTACAATTTTTCTTTCTTTATCCGTATTCTGGAAAGACTTGATTTTAGCTGTATAGGCCTGAGTTGTGAAGCCCCCCGCAAAATTAATAACATCCTGCAATGTTTCGCCTTTCATCAGTTCAAATAAAGCGGCTTGTTTTACTTCTCCAGACATCTCAACCCTCTTTTCATAAACTGGAACGTGAATAACATCCTGGTCTTCTAAACGAATATTATCTTGCTGAATTCCTTTCAGTATAAAACTGTAGACGTCTATTGTCTTAATTACCCGATTGTTTCTTATAATCTGAATATTACGAAAAGAGCCATTTGCCGAAGGTCCTCCGCAAGCATTTAAGGCATTATATACGGTTGATAGAGAAGATAAAGTAAAAGTTCCTGCCTTGACCACATTGCCCGTAATAATTACTTTAATACTTCTAATATTACCAAGATTTACCGCTAATAAAGTACGTCCATTATTTAAAGCCTTATAAGTTTTAGACATCGCTGCGCGAATCTTAGAGGTTGCTTGTTCGATGGTAAGACCGCCAACCGAAATGCGGCCAACATATTGAATACTTATTATTCCCTCTGGGCTAACTTCAGGATTATAGCTCACTTCATTATCTCCGGTCAAATCAATGATCAACTTATCCTCAGGGCCTATAATATAGCCCTTAGGTGTTGCCAACCGAAGATTTGGCTCGAATGTGATGTTGCCATTTGTAAAGAGTTCAGCCCCAAATATTTTAGAAACAACCTCTTCATCTTTTTCTTTCTTCTCATTTGTAATCGCTCCACCAGCTGTCGTTTCATTAAATTCTCGCCTAGTACTTACAGATTTAGTATCAATTTGAGCGGTAGAGCCCTGGTTGCGCAATTTATTTACACGAAGACGCAACTTCTGGATTTCTTCTTCCTTCATTCCTTTGGCCGCTGCCATTTGCTCTAGTTGTGCTTCCGTATAACCAATCGATTCTGCCTGCTTGATCATTTGCAGAATTTGGGCATCAGACAGCTGATCGACTTTTATATCAACATAGCTACTCTGAGCGCGCAGAGAAATACTAAATACGAGAGAGAATAATATAAATGATATGAATAAAATTAGTTTTTGCTTCATTGCTACTTAAATCTGAATATGCGTATATTTTATACGTTATTTATTATTGGTTTATGCCGGATTTTAACTCAAACTTACTCGAAATAGTTTAAGGTTGTAAAGCCTCCATCTTTCAAGAATTCGTCTTTCTTCATTAAGTGCAGATCGGAAATCATCATATCGCTTACCAAAGCAGGCAAATCGTATTTTGGTCTCCAACCTAGTTTTGTTTTCGATTTGGTGGGGTCGCCCAATAACAAATCGACTTCTGTTGGTCTAAAATATTTCGGGTCCACACGCACAACCGTCGTGCCAAGTTTCAAGTTATTTAAATTTAAACCCAATTTTTCAACCTTCTCTTCATCTATATCGATAATTACACCTTTTTCGTGCTCGTCTTTTCCCGAAAACTCGATTTCAATCCCCAACTCTGAGAAGCTCATTTTTACAAAATCACGGACAGTTGTGGTAATTCCTGTAGCAATTACAAAGTCTTCTGGTTGCTCCTGCTGCAAAATCAGCCACATCGCCTCGATATAATCTTTAGCGTGGCCCCAGTCGCGCTGTGCAGAAAGATTGCCCAAGTATAAACAGTTCTGAAGGCCCAAAGCTATTTTGCAAGCGGCACGGGTAATTTTGCGCGTAACAAAGGTTTCGCCTCTTAACGGACTTTCATGATTAAATAAAATACCGTTGCAGGCAAACATTCCATAAGCTTCACGGTAATTTACGGTAATCCAGTAGCCATATATTTTGGCTACAGCATAAGGCGAACGCGGATAAAACGGCGTGGTTTCGCTCTGTGGAACGGCTTGTACCAAACCATAGAGCTCAGAAGTTGAGGCCTGGTATATTTTGGTTTTCTTGGTCAAGCCAAGTATCCTAACCGCCTCTAATAAACGTAAAGTGCCAATACCATCAGCATTGGCTGTATATTCCGGCATTTCGAAACTTACCTGTACATGACTCATGGCTGCCAGGTTATAGATTTCGTCGGGTTGTGTTTCCTGAATAATTCGGATAAGGTTGGTAGAGTCTGTCAAATCGCCATAATGCAATTTGAAGCGTACATTGTTTTCGTGCTGATCTTGGTAAAGATGGTCTATACGGTCTGTATTAAATAGAGATGAGCGTCTTTTAATACCATGTACAAAATAACCTTTTTTAAGCAAGAATTCTGCTAAATAAGCTCCATCTTGTCCTGTAACCCCCGTAATTAAGGCAACTTTCATATAATAGAAATAAACACTTTAAGCTTGCAAACATAACAAATATTTTCTGCCTTTTATTACAGAACATTTACATTTAGATGGTTTTTAAATAGACTGGAAACCCATCCATAAACTTGTAAATCAATGTTTAAACATGCATATCGGACTGAATTGCCCTTGTTGGCCTATTTTATTTACTTGAGTATTTTTAACAGATATTCACCATAGCCGCTCTTTACTAATGGCGTCGCAATTTGTCTGAGTTGATCGGCATTAATGAAGTTCATTCTGTAGGCTATTTCTTCTATGCAACCTATTTTCAGGCCCTGGCGTTCTTCGATGATCTGTACAAACTGGCCAGCCTGCATTAAAGAGGTAAAAGTGCCTGTATCTAGCCAAGCGGTTCCCCTGCTCAAAATGCCTACTTTTAATTTGCCTCTTTTGAGGTATTCTTTATTAACATCGGTAATTTCGTATTCGCCCCTGGCCGATGGCTGGATATTTTTGGCAATCTCTACTACAGAATTATCATAAAAATAAAGTCCTGGCACTGCATAATCTGATTTGGGCTCTTTTGGCTTTTCTTCTATAGAGATGACCTTATTTTCCTTATCAAATTCTACTACGCCGTATCGCTCCGGATCAGAAACCTGATAAGCGAACACCACACCGCCATCGGGGTCTGCGGAAGCTTGTAGCAACTTAGCCATTCCGTCGCCATGGAAGATGTTGTCTCCTAGAATAAGCGCTACTTTATCCGTACCAATAAATTCTTCGCCAATTACAAAGGCTTGTGCCAAACCGTTGGGCTCGTGTTGTACAGCATAGCTAAAGCTGCACCCTAAACTTGCACCATCACCCAATAGTTTTTCAAAATTTGGCAAATCATGTGGCGTAGAAATAATCAATACCTCTTTAATTCCAGCTAACATTAAGATAGACAACGGATAATAGATCATGGGTTTATCATAAACCGGCATCATCTGTTTGCTCATGGCTAATGTTAAGGGATGCAGCCTCGTACCGCTTCCTCCTGCTAAAATTATTCCCTTCATTGGTTTTATTTGGTATGGATTAATCTTTTGAAGTTACGCTATTTTCCAATTCGGCGTACCATTTGGCACCATATTTTCTGATCAATGGTTCTTTAAGGAACTGGTAAACCGGTACTTTGAGTTCGCGGCCAAAGGTACAAGCATCGCTGCAAATGTGCCATCTATCGTAATGCAACACATCAAATTCTGGATATTTGGTAATCCGGATCGGATAAAGGTGGCAAGAGATTGGCTTTTTCCAATCAACCAAACCTTGTTCGTAAGCCTTTTCGATGGCACATTTGGTAATGCCGTTTTCGAAAGTTACGTAGGCGCATTCTTTATTGCCATCTACGCAAGTGGTGGTCAAGTCGCCATCTAAATCTACAACATAGGTACCTTGGGCCTCGATGGCTTCAATGCCTTTTGGCGCCAACAAGTGCTTGATTTTAGGATAGATTTCCTGCAGGATTGCGGTCTCTGCCACTTCTAGCGGGGCTCCCGAATCTCCTTCTACACAACAAATGCCTTTGCATTTATTCAAATTACACACAAAGCTTTCGCTAACCACATCTTCATGCACCAAGGCATTTTGTACTTCAATCATCTGTTTGAGCTAACTTCCTATTGGATATTTCAGGCCTTCGGCCGATTTGATTTCTAGTGTTACCGAACCTACCAAAATCTCTACCTGCGCCTTTACAGGCACCCTGTTGCCATCATCGGTTATCCAAAGGTATAATTTACTATCTTTTCTAAAAACACGCCCGGGCTTAATGGAGGGGCTGAACTTGAGGCAACGGATATTGCCTAGTTTACTTTTTACGTTTTCCTTGCCCACATATTCTATTTCTAGCGCACTGATTTCGTCGCCCAGAAAATAGTTGAGCTTGAACTTCTCGCCGATTTTCAGTTTCGAAATATCCAAGCTACGGGCAAAATAATAGGCCGAAACCAAATCGAATGTTTGCGTGGTTGGCGTAGCAAAAGTACCTCTATTAGCCACCACTTTCTTGTCGTCCTGGTGAAACCTTGCCTTGTCTTGCCTCCGATAGCTGGCCTCCCTGATATTTTCTTGATAGAAATAAGGGGTAAGGTCGGTTTTGTCGATATAGGAATCGTAATGGTCCCTGATCTTGTAAAAAATATCGAAAGTGCCCGAAGTCTGCGCATCGACCGACAGCCTATAGGTAGGTTTATTGTCGAATTTGACATCGGTACCCAATACTTTAATAGTAGCTTCGGCAGCGGTTAAAAACCCATACTTCAGCTTATAACTTAATACCTCTCCCTCTTGAAAGATGGGCTCTTTCTTAAGTGGCAGCTCTTGTGCCAAAGCCTGTACGCCAAATAATGTTACAGCTATTCCTATTATTAGTCTTGTCATATTTGGTGAACAAACAAAAAGCAATCCAAAAAAATTAGTCCTTACGCTTATAAATCGGCACTGTTGAGCAAGGTTCACCAAACATAATGCTTTTGGCCACCGGCGTTAGCAATGCCGTAATTTCCACATAGGCAGCCACAGGCACTTCCAAGTCGGCGCAACCTTTGATCACCACGCGCTGTCCGGCAAAGGCATTAAGGTCTATTTTGGCCAATGCCTTGCTATAAAGCACGGCTTCAAGCACATCAAGGTTGCCAAACACTACTTCGTTGGCGTATGGTTGCATTTTATTGGCCAGTAACATATAGGCCCAAGTCGGCACAATGGCATCGGCGCTGCAAATAATTGCTACGTTTTTATCCTGATACTGCGACCAGTCGTGTTCCTTGATAAAGGCCCTAAAATCCTGCTCTTTGAGGATCAGCCCATGAAACAGATTGTCTTTAATATCATACACCAAGCGTTCTCCTTTGTGGAAATATTCTTCCAGATTTAGGGTTAGCAAACCACTTGAAGCCACTTTATTAACGATGTTTTCCTGAATATCCATAACCTCCATAAAATAAAAAACCGTCCCGACTAAAGTGGGGACGGTTGTAAAATTACGCAATTCGGCTTAATAGAATTTCACCCTATTGTCTTTTATATCGCTTTTTTCTTGTAATGCCTGGAAAGCAGCGCCTAAAGAGCGTTGGCCTAAACCAAGCAACATCGTTTCTTTTTGCTTAAAGGTGTTGCCCAATGGTGCAGGAGCGGTGAAACCTTCTACGGTAAACACATACACGCCTTTCTCGCCATCAACTGGTTTAGACAACTTGTTTACAGCCGAACCGAAAATAGTACCAACTACCTTGTTTTCTTGGGCCAAACCTGGAATGATCGGGTTTGCAAACACCATGTTTTGTACTGGAGTAGCAGTTTTGCCTAGTTTTTGGGCTACTTGATCAATGTTTGAAGCACCTGCCAAGGCTTTGTTAGCCTGCTCAGTCAACATTTTTGCTTTAACGGCATTCATGACCATAGGCTGGATTTGTTTTTTTACATCTTCCAAGCTCAATTGGCCTTTAGGTTTAATATCTGTTAAATGGGCGACTACAAAGCCATTGTCCATGGTGTAAACCTGACCAAGTACATCGCCTTTTTTGGCATCGTAGGCATCTCTGATCAACTGACGAGGATTATCCAAACCAGGCGCAAAACCTTGAGAAGAAACTACCTTATCAGCTACGCCTACGGTATAACCTTGTTTTTGAGCCAAGGCACTGAAGTTATCGCCTTTAACCTCGTTTAAGAAGTTAGACGCTTTTTTATAGGCAATATCCCGGGTTTTGGCACTTGGGGCCAATGTTTTCTCGATATAGGCCAATTTAGCCTCTTTAGAAGAACCGATTTGCTTTTCGATCTTGATCAAGTGAACACCGAATTGGGTTTTTACTACTTTCAAGTCGCCGGTTTTTCCGCCAAATGCAGCCTCTTCAAATGGTGCTACCATGGCATTGCGACCGAAGGTACCCAAATCGCCACCTTTATCTTTAGAACCGTCTACACTATATTTTTTGGCCAATTCGGCAAAGCTTCCGCCTTTTTGTACCACAGCTTTTAATGAATCGGCCATTTTAAGCGCATTGGCTTCGCCACCTACTTTGCTCGGATCGATTAAGATATGGCTTGCTTTTACCGAATCAGGAGAGAAACGGGTGCTAATCACCTTGATCAGTTTATAGGAATTGCCTGAAAATTTAGGACCGTAGAAACTTCCTGCAGGATAATTGAAAATTACCGAATCTACAGCCGGATCCAATTTTCCTTTAGCAATATAAGCATAAGGAACTTTTACGTCAGAATTGTTGATGGCAAACAACGAATCGTTAGGCGTAACCTTGAAATCGGCAGCCAATTTCTCTACTTGTGCTTTAACTGCTGCCGAATCGGTTGCAGTTGGCTTAATGCTGAAAGAAACATATTCGAAAGAACGGGTCTCAACAGGATTGTCAAAACGTTTTTTGTTGGCATCGTAGTAAGCTTGATAATCAGCATCTGTAATTTTTACGTCTTTGTCCAAAACGGTGCTGTAATCCAGGTTTACATATTTGAAGTTAACCAGCTTGTTGCGGTTGATGTATTCGTCGTTGGCTTCTAATGAAGTTACGTATACCGAATTGCGAACTAGGTTGGCATATTTTTGTTGCAAAGCCTGTTTCTCGATTTCGGCCTGTAGCATATCCCATTGTTGCTTAAGCTTAGGGTCTTTTTGTTGTGCTTTTAACGAAGTAATTACGGCATTACGGTCAAGCTCGCCTGTTTGCGGGTTTGAGAAATACTGTTTAATCAGTGGGCTTGGATTTTTGCCTTGCAAAAGGTCAAAAAGCTCATCGCCTGAAACGATTAGGCCCAAACGTGTATATTCTTTAGTTAACAACACATTGGCAATTTCGCCCTGCCATGCCTGATCAACAGCCATGGCCTGCATTTGCGGGTTGATGCTGCCACCATATTGCTGCTTAAACTGTGAAATGCTTTGCTCTACCTTAGGATTAAATTCTTCATATTTAATCTCCTCGCCGTCTATAGAGCCAACCGAAGTTCTAGAAGCTCCCCAAAGAGACGAAGTATGCTGCAACAAAGGCTCTAATACAAATAACGCTAATACCACTGCGATACCTCCTACTAGAAAATACCCCATCTTGGTACGCATGAAAGTCATTAATCCCATATTATTCTTATTTTATCAATTTTTTTTAAGAGGGCGCAAGATACAAATTTGCAACTAATTAGAAAATATAATTTTCATCTGTTTAGCTATTGATTTTCAGTGGTGATAAAGCCATCCTGATTTTTTGTCCGTTTCTGCTATACACCTCGGCAAATCATGATGGTTTTAGTTGATCTTTGCCTTGAATTAAGCAGATAGTCAGCTAACCTATATTTATTTAAGGGACTATTTTATCCTTAAGATAGCCTTCGGCAGCGGCATCTTTAATGTTATAGGTACTAAAATCCTGGGGAGCCGAAAACTGTGTTCCTGTAACTACATTGCCATCTTTAGTGGTAACCGTACCAAAAGGCGAAAAATACATCCGCTTGTTTTCGTCCCAGGTCAGTTCTTCGGTGGTAAAAGTAATCTGATCGTTGATCACCACCACGTGTTTCCTAAAAATGGTGATTTTTTCGCCTTCCTTGTTGATGGCATAGTCAGAAGTGATAGAGCCTGTGCTTTTGAGGTAATCGTCGAAAAAGTTGATTTTTATACCCTTAGGCATTTCATTGTACTTTGGCCCTTGCGATGGAGTAACTTGGTCGAGAATGGGGGCAAAACCTTTTGCTTTTACTTTGGCCGAATCGCTATAGATAATTTCTACGCCATAAGAACGGTCTTTGCTCAAGGTAATCTTCTTGGCCGAGATTGCGGTGGCATTCTTCAGGTCATCGTCGTTGCAAGCCAGCATGACGCTGCTCAGCACCACCAAAAGCAACAATAGGCCAAATGGGTTACCCGACTTTCTCATCAGTGTACATTTTTTTCATCTGTAACGAAAATTTACGCTACAAAGTCTGTCTTAGTCGAACCTAAATCTGCTGAACCACTTATCGTTAAGTGTAAAGCCCAAGTGAAAATTGATGTATTTTTCTTGAAGCAGGCCATTGCTAATGGTTCCTCTTTTGCCCAGCTCGGCACTGAAGTTCATTTTATAAAGGGTTCGGCCAAACGACGATAAAGGCAAGCCTAAGCCTACCGTAACGGCCATTTGCTTAATGTCTTGTCCGGCCATTTGGATGTAGGTTTTATCGTATTGGAAGCCAAAACGGTAATCAACCCTTTTAAAATAGCCGTTGATTGCGGTAATATCTGGTGTAATCTGGCCTCCAACAGAAAAGCCATAAGTATCTTGCAAGCCTTGGTTTACCTTGTCGATGGTTAAGTTAGACCATTTGCCTATGCGGTAGTCGGCACCAAACAACCATTTATTGTTCTTTTGGATGCTGATACCAAAGTTGTGTATCAAAGGCATTTTAAGATTTGTTGGCGCATTTTCTACAAACACCAAGGTATCGATTGCCGTTTGTTCATTGCCTTGCGAATCGTTATAATATTGCGTAACGACCTGGCTTCTTTTCGAATTGATTTTAGACGATGAGGACCCTGAATAGCCCAACATGATCGTGGTTTTGCTATCTAGGCTAATATCATACTGTGCACCATAAGAAAAACCAATGCCGCCTACGCTGTTTTTAGCCTGTAAACGCGAATTGATGGCGCCCGGTTCGTTTACATATTCTGTAGAACGGTTTTCCAAAAGGTCACCAAACAAATATTCGGCATTGGCGCCAATCCTAAAATGATCGCCAAACTGTATACCATAGCCCAAATAAGCTTTGGTTAAGCCACCTTCGCCGGTATACCTGTAATCCACGTTTTTGGTATTGTCGGTAGTGGTACCCACTTTTGTAGAATTGATAAAGTTGTAGCCCAGCTCCGAATAAGGCATGATGCCAAAACTCAATGCCGATTTTGTCGTTACCGGAAAAGCAAGCGCCACATGGCTCAGCGTTGAGTTGAAACTATTCTCTTTTTGCGTGCTGTTGCTCAATTCGGTAAAGCCTGCGGCCATTCCGATATCTAAGGTTGTTAGATTGATCGATGCATATGAGGCCGGGTTCTGCATGTTAATGTTATTGAAAAAATTAACTTTGTTTACCGCGGTAGAAACGCCACCCATTGCCCTAAGCTGGGGCAGCAACGAACCTTTGATGTTTCCTACTCCGAATTTAGAATATGGAGATTGCAGGGTAATTTGTGCATTTGCAATTACACCTGTCAGCAAAAGGCAAACTACAAATGTATATCTTAATTTTTGGTACATATTAGTGTATAAAAACTTCATTCAATCCTTTTAGAACCAAATAGGGTTCGTTTGTTATTTGGGGTGCAAAGATGCTATTTTTTAATTGTTTACTCAAAAAATCGGCATCGCCACCTGTTATTATGACCCTCAGGTCGTTGTATTTCTTGTTTTCTGAAGCTATAAATCCTTCCACTTCGTTCAGCACGCCCAACAAAACGCCGCTTTTGATGGCATTGGCGGTATCTGTGCCTTCCGGGATGGATTCTTCCTTATCCCAGCTGATCAGCGGCAGCCTACCGGTATAATGGTTCAGCGCCTTAAACCGCATGTTGATGCCTAAACTGATGCTTCCTCCAAAATATTCGCTGTTGGCGGTCAGCACATCGTAGGTAATGCAAGTTCCCATGTCGATCATCAAACAATTGGCGCCAGCATATAGGCCTTTTGCCGCAATTACCTTTGCCCACCGGTCTAATCCTAGCGTGGGCTGCGTTTGGTAGTGGTTTTTAATGCCGGTGTTGATTGCGGTGGTAAATGGGATATAGCGAACAGACCGGCTCAAAAAGTTGCCTAGTGCTGTTACATCTCTGCTTACGCTAGAAACAGTGGCATTTTTTACCTGGTAGGTTTCGATTAGGCTTTGCAGGCTAATTTCGTCCAGTTCTTTTAGCCTTTGGAAATGAACCATGGTCTGATGGTCGAAAACCGCAAGCTTACTATTTGTATTTCCAATATCAATAACCAGATTATGCATAAGCTCAAGCCTGGAAAGATTTGTCCGCAATTTGAACCAGAAAAGCTACTACTCCAAATTTCATGGCACAAAGCTATCAATCTTTGGCAAGTTTCAAGGTCTCAAATTGTTAAAAAAGGTTAAACAAACAAAAAATACTGAATGCTGCACACCAAAATGGCGAACAAGCTTTCGTAGAACCAGCGTTTTTTGGCATTTGAAAAATAGTAGGCCAGCAACACCGCACCCGGTGGTACGCACAGCAAAAAATGGTAAACCCTGAAATCGGGCTTGGTATAAAAGCTGATGATGACGATTACAAACATGAAGAACAGCATCTGAAAAGCCTTGCGTGTGCTGATAAAGCTTCTGAAAAAATTCTCGCGCAGCTGCAGGGCGGCCAAAATGATGATTACACCAATGGGGATCAAGACTAGATAGTCGTTATAATTGATTTGCAGGGCCGAAGGGAATTTATTGATCAAGGGCTTCCAGATCTGGTAAAACTGGCTGATTTTATCATTCCAATAATAAAAAACGGCGATGAAGAAAAAGATGGTGAGGAAGCCGATAATGCCCGCAATCCATTCGCGCCAGTTGAACGAGCGATACAGCAAAAGGCTGAGCCACAACATAAGCAAGAGTACGATGAAGGGGAAATAGATGAGCGTACCCAAAGCGATGATCATGCCGATATCGAACATGGTCATCATGGCATTGGTGGTTTTGCCAATCTTCAAGAACTTGTCCATGATCCAAATGAGCAGGAAGTTGCAAATGAGCGGCGGACTCAAAATCAAAAACTGCAAAAACAGGCTAGAACCTGTTACATACAGGAGTGCGGGCAGATAGCTCGGTTTGGCCAACAGGCCGTGGTTGTTGATGATGCGGTTAAAAAGCAAGGCCTGAACAAAAGTGACGACCATGGCCAAAACGATATTAATGGCCGGCGAGAACGAATCGGCAATCGGAATTTGGATCAGCAACTTGGCATAAGGTTCCAAAAACTCGAAACTCAGGGGATCTGGCAAATGAATGAAAATAGCCAAACGCATAAAAATGGTGTATGCGGCCAGCAATAAAAGATTGAATGGGCTTAAGCTCCGAAACTGATTGATCATGCCTGTTAATAAGGACAAAGTAAAGAAAATTTCGTGAAATCTTCTTGTGGTTAGTGCTTAATACACCATGGCCGGTGGTGAAGAGGTTATAGCCGAAAAATATGGACTATTTACGACTACACTCTGGTATATTTCTTCACCACTTGGTCAATAATAGCCGCTGTTTCATCGGGAAAGTTAAATTGGTGTTCCTGTGGCTGCGCTACAAACTGCTTTAACATGGGCAACCAGTTTTTGTTGCTGCCCCAAATTACCGGCAAACCCAATTTTTTTAAGGCATAGGCATTGCATTGCTGTTCGTACTGGAATTTCATGGGGGCCACCAACAGTTTTTTGCCCAAGAAAAGGGCTTCGGCCGGGCCCTCAAAGCCACCTCCGGTAAAGACACCCTCGCAACTGGCCATACTTTTGTTAAAACGCTCGTTATTGATCGGCTCTACAAACACGTTTCCTTCGGCATAGCTGAGTTTGGTATGTTTTGAAAAAACCTCCCATCTTACATTCGGGATCTGTTGCAGGAGTTTAACCAGGTGCTTATCGTCAATGGCGGGCAAGTAAACGGTATAGTGGCCCAAATTGGTGGCCTGCAGGTTCCTGATTTCGCTCCTGATCACCGGTGTGTAGATAAAATCGTCATAACGCTCAAAATGAAAGCCGATATGATGGGTGGTGGGCGCATAATGGCTTAAGATGAGCTTGCCCCAATCAATGGTTTTGGGACGCGGCACTTTTCTCGATTTAAATGAAGCCTGGTGGCTCAGCGAAACGCTCTCTAGCTTTTGCATTTTACAGGCCCAGGCGGTAACCGGTTCAAAATCGTTGATAATCAGGTTGTAATCGGCTAGCGGCACTTTGCGCATGTCTTTGCTAAAACGTGGCAAATTCATGTTTTTCCAGGTTTTATAGTGGTCTACTCCACCCTTTTTCCCAAAAACAAAACTGAAGCCATGCAATTGGTATTTGACTTCCTGGCTCAGTTTGACGTCGGCTTGCGTACCCGAAACCAAGATGTCTAAATCTCCGTGCTGCTGCAACAAGGGCACGATTTCCCTTGCCCTGCTAATGTGCCCATTACCAGTACCCTGAATTGCATAAAGTATCTTCATCCGCTCCTAATATCTATATTTTTCGGCAGTATTTATAGTTTTAATGGAAATGAAGCGAACATGGTGGTTTTATGCTTTAGGCAATTTCTAGCTTGATCTTTTGCAACAAGGTATTCACATCCAATTTGCTGTGCAGGTCTTCGCCGTCAGACAGGATTCCTTGTTCCACATCGTCCTTCTCAAAATCCTTGTATTCGAACTTAAAGATTTTCCATTCTTTTTTGTGGTATTCCAAGGCGGTAAGGCTTTCTACCCAATCGCCGCTGTTCAGGTATTTAACCCTGCCCTCTTCGGTACTGATTTCCCTGATTTCGGGCTGGTGAATATGCCCGCAAACCACATATTCGTAGCCTTTTTCTATGGCCAGCTCGGCAGCGGTTTGTTCAAAGCTGTTGATGAATTTTACAGCATCCTTAAACTTAACCTTTATCTTTTGCGAAAAGCTCATTTTTTGTCGACCAAGCAAGGCAAGGCCCCAGTTTACGAAACTGTTGATCAGGATTAGGCTGTCATAACCAATGGCTCCCATTTTGGCCAGCCATTTAGAATGCTGCATCGTTACGTCGAAAATATCGCCATGAAAAAACCATGCTTTTTTGCCGTCGAGCTCGAGCACGAGTTTATTTTGCAAGTGGAAAGTACCCATGTGCATATCGGCAAACTTGCGCAGCATTTCGTCGTGATTGCCGGTAAGGTAATAAACCTGTACGCCCTCCACCATAAACTTCATCAGTTTGCGCAGCACTTTCATGTGTGATTCTGGCCAGTATCTTTTGCTGAACTGCCAGATGTCGATGATGTCGCCATTCAGGATAATCATTTTGGGCTTGATGCTTTTCAGGTATTTGAGCAGTTCTTTGGCATGGCAACCATAAGTACCCAAATGCACATCAGAGATTACGGCAATTTCTACTTCTCTCTTTTCCATGGACTGATTTTTTGGGGATAAAATGCTAGATGCCCATATAAACCGACATCCAAAGCTGTTGACAAAGGCCTTAGCCTAATCTTCTTCTTCATCAATAGTCAGGTCGTATGGACTAAAGAAAAAAGCAACGATGACAAGAAGGCAAACAATCAGAAACAGTTCAGGCATCTTGATACAGTTTTATAATGCAAAATTGCAAGCAAAAGATTAACAAGATGTTAAGAAAACATTATTTCAAACAAATGTTAACAAATCGAAAAATCAGGAAGGCATTGGCGAAGAAGGCCACCAACAAACAATAAAAAAGCCCCTTGCTAGGCAAGAGGCTTCAGACTATTTGAATGATCGGGCATTAAGCCGCTTTCTTCTTTTTGTTGTCGGTATAAAAACCAAAACCCAAGAATGCCAATAGCAAGACAGAACCAAGCAAAGAAATCTTCTCGCCGGTATAGTATGATTTTGGCTCGAACTTGAATTCAACCTTGTGGTTGCCTCCAGGCAATTGCGCAGCACGCAATACGTAGTTTGCCCTGAAATATGGTTTTTGAACGCCATCTACATACATGTTCCATCCTTTGTCGTAATAGATTTCAGAGAATACGGCAATAATATCTCTTGGTGCGCTATAGCTGTATTCGATATGATCTGGATGGTAATGCTCCATTTTGATGAAAGCAGTTGGATCGGCGCCCAAACGGGTAGTGTCGATCTGTTTTTTATACTGCTCGTCAACAATAGCTTCTTGTTTTGGATCGAAACTGCTAATGGCTTTCATTTCCTCGTCGGCATTTTTTACAAACTGGATTCCTTTTACAATCCATACGTTGCCTAAGGCCGTGCTGTTGCGCTGCATCTTATAAGAACCATTTTGCGGATCTTGCAAAATAAAATATTTGGCGTTAAGCATATCCAGCACATCTTGGTTCACACTTTTTCCAAATTGGTGCTCAATGAGTTCGTCGTAACGTTTAAGCTTGGCCGCATGGTAGCCCCCAATGGTTTTGTGGAAAGCTGAAGTACTTGCATTCTGAAAGGTTTCTATACTCTGATCATACACCCTAAAGTTTGGATCTTTATCAGACATGATGAAAGTATCGACATCACGTGGCTGGAAGTAGTTGTTTACCGCACTTTCGTTTTCAAAGTTTTTATTGTTCAGGTAACGGCGGTCAACCTGCCACATATCGATCAATACGGCGAGCGCCAACAAGCCACAGGCTAATTGCGTGTTCATTTTTTTGGTAATCAATGCCCAAACAATGGCAAAACCAATAACAATGAATAGGAAAGAACGAATGGCATCGGCGCGGGCAATGGAAATCCTATCTTCAACTACTGCCGAAGCCAGTCTGTGCGCAACACTCGCATTGTTCTGCAGGCCTTGGGTTAAATGCGCCACAAGTTCATCATGAGCCTGGGTTTTAAAGCTAAAGAATAAGGTTGGCAAAATAGCCACAACTAAAGCAAAGCCCCCAGTAATGCCTGCCGACCAGGTCAGTTTTTTAATCAATTCCTTCTGATCCATTTTGGATTCCATCGCTTCTTTAATGGCCAAAAAGGCAAGGATAGGTACCATGAGGCCAACAACGGCCAAAATAGATTCTACCGCCCTGAATTTGTTATACAGCGGGAAGTAATTAAAGAAGATATCCGATACGAATGGGAAGTTTCGGCCAAACGACAGCAGCATAAACAATAGCGTTACGGCTAAAGTCCACCATTTGAGCCTGCTCTTCACGATAAACAAACCAAACACAAACAAGAAACACACAATGGCACCAAAATAGTAGCCTCCGGAAGTGCCTGGCTTTTCGCCCCAGTATTGGTTCATGTTTTGAGCAAAAAACGATAGAATCTGGCGTTGATCCTGCTCAGGATATTGAGAAAAACTCTCTCCGAAAGCCTTGTAGAAATGGCTTTCGGGCTCCATCATCTTGTCTATGCTCGAAGCACCGCCATATAAATCGGGAATGAGGAAGGTAAAGCTTTCGCCCACACCCTGGCTCCAGTTATAGGCATATTTTTTAGACATACCCGCATTTTTCTCGGTTGCATCGCTGGTTAGGTTAGACTTGCCACGGTTGGTTTCCTTGGCATATTCTGAGGTGGTCCACAATAAACTCGCGTTTACCATAACCGCCAAAATCACTGCAAGGCTTAAAAAGCCAATGGCTTTGCCCAAAGCGGGCAGCGTTTTGTTTTTATAGGCCTGATAGATTTCGATACCTACAAAAATGAGGATGGCCAAGAACAGGTAATAGGTCATCTGCACGTGGTTGGCCCTGATTTCGAGCGCCAAAAACAAGGCTGTTAAGCTCCCGCCCAACCAATATTTGCCACGCAAAGTGATCAATATACTGGCTATGATAGGCGCAAAAAAGCCGATGGCCAATGCTTTATTACTATGGCCCGCAGCAATAAGCACAAAATTATAGGTGGTAAAGGCAAAGGCTATGGCCCCCGCAGCGGCCAGCCAAGGGTTTATTTTCAAGGTAATGAACAAGAAATAAGCACCTACCAACAACAATAGCACGGTACCTACTGGATCAGGAAAGGTTTTTGTAATTAAAGCGATACCATAGGTAGCACCATTATAGGCATACTGTACCCAAATTTGGTAGGCAGGCATGCCACCAAACATTTGGTTGGTCCAAAGAGGTCCTTTGCCATCTTTATCCTTGTACTCCATAATCTCCTTCTGCATCGCTTTCGATTGGACTACGTCGTTCTGCACAGGAACTTTCCCCTGCATTACGGGGCTAAAGTACGCGAAACAAATAACCGCAAAAATTGCAATGATGGCCAAATGAAGGCCATTCTGTTTAAACCAATTGTTCATTAAGGTTTTATATTTAAAATTAAACTAAGCCCAAAAATAGAAAATTGATGCAGATTAAAAAGGAAAAATTTGGGGAAGTGCCATGAGGCCGCCATTTGCAAGCGCCTATTCGTTCCAAGACACCCCGATTAAGTTGCCCCCAACACAACCAGATGAGCTCAACCAAAATTAATTTCAATAATATTTGAAAGTTCAGAAAATTATCCTAAGTTTGATGAACAAAATAAATGACAATTTACCACCGAGCCGATAGGCTCATTTTACGAAGTATTAATTTCAATTTTTTCTGAAACTTAAAAACAAAATAATGAACCCGCTAGTTAACCACCTCATCCTTTACGACGCCGACTGCCCAATGTGCAACCTGTCTCTTATACACATCTAAAAGGGGGGGGGGGGGGGGGGGGGGGGGGGGGGGGGGGGGGGGGGGGGGGGGGG
>NZ_JAELUC010000085.1 GCF_016429155.1 Pedobacter sp. ASV12
CCCCCCCCCCCCCCCCCCCCCCCCCCCCCCCCCCCCCCCCCCCCCCCCCCCTTTTAGATGTGTATAAGAGACAGCCTTTGGCATTGCCCATTTTAATAACGTTAACTGCTTGCGTACCAGTGGCAGATGGAACACCTGCAGAAGTAGTATTTACCGCTTGTCTTGCGTTTACGCTATTTGGATAGAAAGGCCTATTATCAGGGTAACCAGCAATGTTCAATGGAGCTGGGTCTTTCAAGTTTACGTTCATGGCTACAGCCGAGTAAAGATCTTTACCATAGATACCTTCTAAAGTACCTACGATGCCCCATGGCAACTTGGCATCAACAGCTAAACTTGATTTCCAGGTTTGCGGGAAACGCAAATTTTTAGACATCGCACTGATGGTACTTGGAATAGTAGTACCTGCGGCTCCTTTTGGAGAAGTCAGGTTAGGTGCAATGCTAGGGTTAAAGAATGGCGTTGCATTACCTGAATAAGTTTGAGTGTATTGCAACAAACCAGCATCACCTGACTGTGAAACGATCCATACAAAAGGAACACGGCCAGTAAAGATACCGGTACCACCCCTTACTTGTAACGAACGATCGCCGTTTACATCCCAGTTAAAACCGAAACGTGGAGAGTAGGTAATTTTGTTATCAGGCAATTCGCCAGTGTTCACGGTTGCACCATTGGCAAAAGTTTGAGCCGCGACCAAAGGATGCGTTCTGATCGCATCTGTACTTGGATACCTGGCTTGTTCTACCCTTAAACCGGCGGTCAATTTCAAACGATCGGTAACGGTAAACTCATCTTGCAAATAAGCAGAATATTGGGCGAATTTAAAGCTTGGGAAAGCTTGAGAACCATCCGCAGTTAAAGGATAAGTAACTGAATATTGCAATGGTCTTGCGCCATTCACAAAATCATCCCATGATTTGAAGGTATAGAAACCGGTTCCAAAACGTTGGAAACCGTTTTTAGTTGTACTGAATTCGGCTTGTAAACCCAAAGTCAAGTTGTGTTTGCCTAGGGCTGCGCTCAACTCGTCGCTATAAGTATAGGTTTTAACATCTCTTAAGTTACCATAGGTAAACGGCTCATAACCAAAAGTAGTAAGCACGTTACCAGCTGATGTACCAGTTTGGGTATTATCCAAGATATCAACCAATGGGAATGGAGCACTGTCTGAATTCCTAGGGTCATTTTGGTGCGAATAAGCCGCACGCAAAGTGTTGGTGAATTTGCTGCCTAACTGAGAGTTTAACTCAGCAGTACCTGAATAAAGGTTGGCCGCTTGGTAATAGTTAGAGTTAGCAAATGGCAAACCAGCGTTTTGGTTGTTACCAGACCTTACGTTTCCATAAGACAAGCTTCCTGTAACAGCAGATCCAGAAACCGAAGTACTTGCAGGACTTGGGCTTTGGCTTTCTACCTGGTTGTAGCGCACACTGAAGTGATGGCCTTTAGCAATGTTCCAGTCTAAACGGGCGAAGAACTTTTTATTGTCGCTCACGTTCTCGTAGTTTTGATAAGAACCTGTTTTATAACCATATTTTGAATCCAAGAAAGAACTTACTGAATTCATAAAATCAGCAGTAGTTTTGGTTACGGTAGATAGCGATCCATAAGGAAGAGCTGGGGTAGCGGCAATCCTGGTTGAACCTGGCGCTTTTGTCTTTTTGATCTCGCCATTTACAAAGAAAAACAATTTGTCTTTGATAAGCGGACCGCCAAAGCTGGCACCATAGTTTTTCTCATCTAGATTCTGCAGACTGGCAATGTGGTAATCGCCAATATTACGACCTTGCTGATCATCGCCACGCATGGTGTAGAAGATATTACCTGAAAACTTATTTGTACCTGAACGTGTAACAGCGTTTACAGAAGCACCGGTAAAACCTGTCTGACGAACATCATAAGGTGTTACATTGATTGAGATCTGCTCCAAAGCGTCAATCGAAATTGGAGAACCACCAGCAGGAATATTAGCACCAATACCAAATTGGTTGTTGTAGTTGGCACCGTCAACCGTAAAGTTGTTCGAGCGGTAGTTACCACCACCAATAGCTGTACCATTAGCCTGAGGCGTTAAACGCGTAATATCGTTGACACTACGGGTAATAGTTGGCAAAGATTGGATTTGTTGCCTGCTTACAACGGTATTTGCACCGCTTTTGTTCGAATTTAAGATCGGGTTGCTGCCTGTACCTATAATGTTAACGGTAGACAAAGTAGAGCTGTTGTCTGAAAGCGTTACATTAAGCACGAAAGGCTCGCCTAATTTTAAATAAACATCTTCAAATTTTTGTGGTTTATAGCCCACAAAGCTTACTTCAACGGTGTAAGGGCCACCTACGCGCATCGCACCAATGGTATAGCGACCATCGGCGTTGGTAATTACGCCATAAACCGTACCGGTAGGCGTGTGTGTAGCTTTAACGCTAGCACCAGGCAAAGTCTCTTTCGAATCTTTGATGGTACCGGTCATTGAAGTTGTGGTAACCTGCGCATTGGCAACAACGCTCAAGCCCACAAAAGCAAAGACAATTACTACAAATTTTAATAGTAAAGATTTCTTCATACTCTTTTATTTTTTTTCGTTTTGTTAATGATATGTTAAATATCGCCACAAATGTAAATATTAATTTTCGACAGGTTTACATTTCCAATGTTAAATTATTATTAATTATCCCAAAACTTATCAACACTTAACATCAGATCACCATCCTTTAACTTGCAGTTTTTCAGCATTTTGACAGCCAGCAACTTTTGTATTTCTTTTTAACGCTTTACACCAAGCTTATTTAAATTGTCAAAAGCTTGTAGCAACAGGGGAGCTAATCTTATTTTAACCAACATTTTTTTTAATTTTGACACATTATTTTAAGTTAATTCCTTTTTTAAAAAGATACGAACCCGGCATAATTAGAATAATTATCAAAGGCTCCATCTGACAATTAAAAACAAAAACGCAAACAGATGAACTACGATGTAATTGTTATAGGCAGCGGTCCAGGCGGATATGTAACTGCAATAAGAGCGTCGCAATTGGGCATGAAAACCGCAATTGTAGAACGCGAATCATTAGGTGGTATTTGCCTTAACTGGGGCTGCATCCCAACCAAAGCCCTGATTAAAAGCGCACAAGTTTTCGAATATATCAACCATGCGGCAGAGTACGGTATTGAAGCGGCCGAGCCCAAAGCCGATTTCGCTGCCATTGTTAAACGCAGTCGCGGCGTAGCCGATGGCATGAGCAAAGGCATCCAGTTCTTGATGAAAAAGAACAAAATCGACGTGATTATGGGTACCGGAAAAGTTAAACCTGGACAAAAAGTTGAGGTTAAAGGCAACGACGGAACCCAACAGGAATTAACCGGAAAGCACATCATCATTGCTACTGGCGGCCGCTCTAGAGAATTGCCAAACCTGAAGCAAGATGGCAAGAAAGTAATCGGCTACCGCCAGGCCATGGTATTGCCAGAACAACCCAAATCGATGGTGGTGGTAGGCTCTGGAGCCATTGGCGTTGAATTTGCCTACTTCTATGCCACATTGGGCACCAAGGTAACCATTGTAGAATTCATGGAAAACATTGTTCCGGTTGAGGATGAGGAAGTATCGAAACAATTGTTGCGCAGCCTCAAAAAATCGGGCATCGAGATCATGACCTCTTCAAGCGTCGAATCTGTTGACACCAGTGGCACAGGCTGCAAAGTACAGGTTAAAACAGCGACCGGCATGCAAACTTTGGAGTGTGACATCGTGCTCTCTGCTGCAGGCGTAGTAGCCAATATCGAGAATATCGGACTGGAAGAAACCGGCATCAAAACCGATAAAGGCAAAGTGGTGGTTGACGAATTTTACAATACCACCGTCAAAGGATATTACGCCATCGGCGATATCGTTGGTGGACAGGCCTTGGCTCACGTGGCATCAGCCGAAGGCATTACCTGTGTAGAAAAAATTGCCGGATTGCATGTAGACCCTATCGATTACAACAACATTCCGGGCTGTACCTACTGCTCGCCAGAAATTGCTTCGGTAGGCTATACCGAGAAAGCAGCAAAAGCAGCAGGTTACGAATTGAAAATTGGCAAGTTTCCATTCTCGGTATCGGGCAAGGCAAGTGCTGCTGGCGCTAAAGATGGTTTCGTAAAACTGATTTTCGATGCCAAATACGGCGAATTGCTAGGCGCACACATGATTGGCGCCAACGTAACCGAAATGATTGCCGAAATTGTAGTAGCCCGCAAGCTCGAAACTACCGGCCACGAAATGATCAAAGCCATACACCCGCACCCTACCATGAGCGAAGCGATTATGGAAGCCGCTGCGGCAGCTTACGGAGAAGTGATCCACCTGTAAGCAAAAAGCTTAAAGATAACTGGAAAGCCTGTTGATGAAGTTCAACAGGTTTTCTTATTTTTACCACTAGGCAAACCCTTGAAGGTTTTTCGCCAATTATTTGTTTTAACCCTGCAACATGAAACTCTATACCATTAATACCGGCTTTTTTAAACTCGATGGAGGCGCCATGTTTGGCGTGGTTCCGAAAACGATCTGGCAAAAAAGCAATCCGGCCGACGCCAACAACATGTGCGATTGGGCCATGCGCTGCTTATTGATAGAAGACGGAAGCCGCTTGATTTTGGTTGACAACGGCATAGGCAACAAACAGGATGAAAAATTTTTCGGCCATTATTACCTGCATGGCAGCGACACCTTGGATAAATCACTGGCGCAACACGGATTTCACCGAAACGATATTACCGATGTATTCTTAACGCACCTCCATTTCGACCACTGTGGAGGCTCTATTGAAAGAATTGGCGACAAACTGGTTCCAACTTTCAAAAATGCTGTGTATTGGTCTAACCAACAGCATTGGGACTGGGCTGTGCATCCAAATGCGCGCGAAAAGGCTTCTTTCCTTAAAGAAAATATCCTCCCTATCCAAGAAAGCGGGCAATTGAGGTTTATTCCCACCCAAGATGGCGTATTTTTTCACGATGACATCAAAATCCGCTTTGCCTACGGCCATACCGACGCCATGATGCTCCCACAGCTCAGTTATAAAGACCGTACCATTGTTTACATGGCCGATCTTTTACCCTCGGTTGGACATTTGCCCCTGCCCTACGTTATGGCCTACGACATGTTTCCGCTACAAACCCTGAAAGAAAAAGCTGCATTTTTGGAGGAAGCCGCCAGCAACGAATACATCTTATATTTGGAACACGACCCCATTAACGAATGTTGCACTGTACAGCAAACCGAAAAAGGCATCAGGCTAAAAGACACTTTTAAGTTAACTGAAATCTAGATGATTAGGCAAGCCACCTTGGCCGATGCAAAAGCTATTGCTAAATTGACTGTTGCGGCCATGCCCGACTTGGCCATGCAGTTCTGCGCATCCAATCGTATTGACGACGCCATTCGGTTGCTCGAACGCTTTATTGCGTCAGAAGGTAACCAATACAGCTACGGTAATGCTTTGGTCTATACGGCCGACGGCAAAGTGGCAGGCTCTATTTCGGGTTATGATGGTGCGCAGATTCAGCAATTGCGCCAGCCCTTTTTCACTTATCTTCAAGAAAACTATCATCCACATGGCTTTGAAATGGAATACGAAAGCGAGCCTGGCGAGTACTATTTAGATACCATTAGTGTAAGCCCGCTGCACCAGGGCATGGGCATTGGCAAAAGCCTGATCAAAGCCGCACTGCAGCACGCGAAGGCCTTGGGCCATCAAAAAGCAGGGCTATTGGTAGATGAAGAAAACCCAGATGCCAAAAGACTGTACGAAAACCTGGGATTTACAATAGCTGGCCATAAGCTATTGCTAGGCAAAATGCACCACCACCTAAGCTACCAGCTGTAATTACTCGTCCCTAAACTCCAAAATATCACCGGGCTGGCAGGCAAGCGCCCTGCAAATGGCCTCCAACGTTTCGATGCGTACCGCCTTGGCCTTTCCGGTTTTGAGAATGGAAAGGTTTGACATGGTAATGCCCACCCGCTCACTCAGTTCGGTTAACGACATTTTGCGCTTGGCCAGCATTACATCCAAATTTACGATGATCGACATGTCAGATGGTGAGTTGATTTTCTTGTTTGGCAAAGATGGCAATTCTCAGCACTTCAGCCAACAAAATAATCAATATGCCCAAACCGATATTGGTAAAGCTAAATCCATTAAAAAAATCAAGGTCGACGTCGAAATGGCGATAGGTCTTATCGTGAATCAGCGAAGCGCTATGCAAACTGGGATGCTGCAAAATAGATCCATTGATTATGCTGACCACAAAGTTGAAAACTTCGCTACCAATCAACAACCAGCCCAGGGATGCCACCAGCTTAAAGCTGCGTTGTTCAAAGATTTCATTGTCCATATAGCGGTTCGTTAGCTTGATCAGCACCAAGAAGAACAAAGCCGTAACGATGTAATGTACCTGCGAGCTTATTGCCCAAAAGAGGTTGTGTTTCCAGTTGTTCGATTTAACCACCACGCTTACAGAACTGGGCACATACAAACTATTGGAAATTTCGATGCCCTTGGTATCATAAACCTCAAACCTGTTGATGATTTTTTCGGAAACAGTGTCTTTGGCACTTAATTCGTGTTTGAAAGGCAACAGATCGTCTTTATATACGCTTTGCTCGCCATGATTATAATAAATAACCGTATCCGGAATACTCATGCTAAGACCAGCCGGCAACGTATAGCCTTCCCGAGAATCTCCAAACGACCAGCCATCTCCTTTGATATAGGGCTTTAGCCCAAACACCCTGACTAAAATACTTAACACAATGGCCAATACGGCAAATAGAAATCCAAATTGGAGAAAAAGCCTGATGAAACGGGCCAGCAAAAAATATTTAACGTTTTTCATAAAGTGTAAATGAGATAGTTTGATTAGATGGTTAAAAGTTGTTCTTCCTTAATTTTATAGCGAGATCAAGACACCCGGTTATTGCCCGTTGCGCCGATTAACATAGACTGATCTTTAATTTCCGCGATTAGATGGTAAATTCTTGTTCCTTTTTCAATTGCAGCGAATAGCCCAGCACAAGCAAAAACACCCATACCATCACAATGGCAATGATCAAATCGGCATGAGGCTGCAGTTTCAGGCCAGCATGCTCAAAATATCCCAGTTTTGTAGCCAAAACGGCATCATCGGCTTTCGGCAATACATAACGGACTATGATTTCCTTAAAAACGAGCTTTACAAGCAATAAGGCAATTAGGCTGGTCAATATCTTTCGCAACTGCTGCAGGCCTTCTTCCGAAACAAGGTTGATAAAAGCTCCCTTCCGCGTATAAACGAATCTGAAAAGATGATAGGCAACCACACCATAAAGCAAGGTTGTGACCAATTGTTTCAACGCATCGTTAAATACCAGCGACCGCACACTATAATCAGTTAATGCCGGATAGAGCTTTATGATTGATTCCAGTATAAAAATCGTTACGGCGGCTGTCCATACGCCTACCACAATCTGTTGCATCTTTTTGGTTTGTGCATCCATGTTTTTAGCTCTTAGTTTCCAATTTGTTTCTCCAGGTATGCAAATCTGTCAACAATGAAGGACTGACAATGCCCAGATACAGGTTGATCCAAGGTCAGTTAAATTAATCTTGATGTCATCTTTGACAGTACCCCTGTCCAACTTTCGAATATTTTTGAAATACTTAAACAAAATATCCTCTTGCAAATAGAAATAATATTTATTAAAAAACAAAATATTTTTATTGTAAATCAATAAATATTCATTTCATTAGGGAAAATTCGGAAATTTACTGACAATTATAATTTGGAATGATTTTTGTAGTCAAGTATTTGTTAAAAAATAGGTCGTAAAGCCTAACATTTTCAGCATTTTACCCTTTCGTACTGTATATTTTTTTGTATTTTTGCAGCTTCGATACTTATATTTCAGAGGACTAAAACACATAAATGAGACAACTCAAAATAACCCAATCCATTACCAACCGCGAAAGTCAATCATTAGACAAATACTTGCACGAGATTGGAAAAGTAGATTTAATTACCGCAGAAGAAGAAGTAATATTAGCACGTAAAATACGTGAAGGCGACCAGGCCGCTTTAGAGCGCCTGACCAAGACCAATTTACGCTTCGTGGTGTCGGTAGCTAAACAGTATCAAAACCAGGGCCTAACCCTAGGCGATTTAATTAACGAAGGCAACCTGGGCCTGATCAAGGCCGCCAAACGCTTTGACGAGACCAAGGGCTTCAAATTCATTTCTTATGCCGTTTGGTGGATCCGCCAGTCGATTTTGCAGGCTATCGCCGAACAGAGCCGTATTGTACGTTTGCCATTGAACCAGGTAGGTTCATTGAGCAAAATCAGCAAGGCCTTCTCTAAACTGGAGCAGGAATATGAACGTGAGCCGTCGCCTGAAGAATTGGCAGACATTTTAGAAACCACTGTCGACAAGATTTCCGACACGTTGAGTAATTCGGGCCGCCATGTATCGATGGACGCACCGTTTGTGCAGGGCGAAGAAAATACTTTGTTAGACGTATTGGAAAATCATGAGCCGAATACCGACAGCAATTTGATCAACGAATCGCTTTCTGAAGAAATCAAACGCTCATTGTCTACCCTTACCGAGCGCGAGCGTGAAATCATCGTATTGTTCTTCGGCTTGAGCACCAACCATCCGCTTTCGCTGGAAGAAATCGGCGAAAAATTTAACCTGACCCGCGAACGCGTTCGTCAGATCAAAGACAAGGCCCTGCAACGCCTGCGCCATACGTCGAGAAGCAAAATCCTAAAATCTTATTTGGGATAACATCCTGCTCGCGCTGACGAACTTAGCACAAAAAAATAAGCAAGATATAATTAGAAAAAGATTGGGTACTCGCCCGATCTTTTTTACTTTTGTGGCTTTCTAACCAAATCAAATTTCTTGTATGTTAAACAAATATCAATCAGAGTTTCAAAACTGGATTGAAAAGGAGAAAAAAGCGCTCGAGCTCATCAGCGCAGTGGGGCACCTATGGTTTGATCGGTCTATCGAACTTGTTCTTTTCCGTAAACCCCTGTTCGATGTAGGAAGCAGCGAAATCCTGGCTTACCACCAGTATGCCAAAGAAGTAAGCGGAAAAGACATTTCCATTTACGAAACGCTTGAACTGGCCCTTACCATTTCGAAATGCAACATTGCTCCCTCGCGCATAGACGTTGGCCGTTTGGCAGCCGAGTGGCTCGACGAAAACAACAACCATTCTTCTATGCACGATTTCATCATCAGCAAATTGGGCAACCACATCGGCAAAGACAAAATCAACCTAAAACCCAAAGATGTAGTGCTTTACGGCTTTGGCCGCATTGGCCGTATTGCTGCCCGCGAACTGATTGTACAGGCTGGCAAAGGCGAACAATTGCGTTTAAGGGCCATTGTTACCCGCAGCTACAGCGACGAGGAACTGATTAAAAGAGCCGAACTGCTGCGCACCGATTCGATACACGGTCCTTTTAACGGCACCATTATCGAAGATTTTGAAAACAAGGCACTCATTGTAAACGGACAAACCATTTACATCATCGCCGCCAAAAACCCTGAAGATGTTGATTATACGGTCTATGGCATCCAAGATGCCTTGCTGATTGACAATACCGGCGTTTTCCGCGACCGCGACGGCTTGGCAAGACACCTGAACGCCAAAGGCATTGCAAAAGTGTTGCTGACCGCTCCAGCCAAAGGCGATATCCCTAACATCGTAACCGGCATTAACGACGCTGACTTTAACTACGAAACCGAAAATATCTTTTCCAATGCCTCTTGTACCACCAATGCCATAGTGCCGGTGCTTAAGGTTATAGACAGCGCATTTGGTATTGAAAAAGGGCACATCGAAACGGTACACTCGTATACCAACGACCAAAACCTGTTGGACAACTACCATAAAAAATACCGTCGCGGACGTTCTGCAGCCTTGAACCTGGTGATTACCGAAACCGGTGCAGACAAGGCGGTAGCCAAGGTTATTCCGCACTTGGGTGGCAAACTAACCGGCAATGCGGTACGCGTACCTACGCCTAACGTTTCGCTGGCCATCTTAAATCTTTCTTTGGATAAAACCACCTCGAAAGAAGAGGTAGAAAGCGTACTTAAACAAGCTTCTCTTTTTGGCGATTTGTCGGAGCAACTGGAGTATTCGATTTCGAACGAGTTGGTAAGTACCGACCTGATCGGCAACAGCCACGCTTCTATTGTTGATGGCCCAGCTACCATTATTGCCCGCGACAATAAGTCGATCGTACTTTATACCTGGTACGACAACGAATACGGCTATACCCGTCAGGTAATCCGCCTAGCCAAGAAATTGGCTGGTGTAGTGAGGCTCACCTACTATTAGTCGTGTTGTAGATGTGAGATTTGAGAGGTGAGATTTGAGATTCTTATGGCAAAATTTTTCTGTCGTAGGCCTCAAATCTCACCTCTCTTTTGTAAAATCTCTTATCTTTAGCGCTCATCAATTTCTGTTTCATGAAACTCCCTTTATTTCAGGTCGATGCTTTTACCGATCGGCTCTTTGGTGGCAATCCGGCTGCCGTTGTTCCTTTGGCAACATGGTTGCCTGCCCCAGAAATGCAAAAGATAGCCGCCGAAAACAACCTGGCCGAAACCGCTTTCTTTGTACCACAGGGCGATAGCTTTGAACTGCGCTGGTTTACGCCCGAACTGGAAATAGATTTATGTGGCCATGCCACTTTGGCTACGGCGCACATCCTCTTTACCGAATTGGGCCATCGCCAATCGCACATTCATTTCCACACGTTAAAGGCAGGAACCCTAACCGTAACCAGGAATGCGAATTTATATACGCTGGATTTTCCGTCGAGACCCGTAATCAACTGCGAAATCCCCGAAGGTTTGTTGGCCGCAATGGGTGGCAAACCTCCAATCGAGGTGTGGAACTCGAGAGACTACCTGCTGGTTTACGAAAGTGAAGCCGATGTACTGGCCTTAAAACCTGATTTTGTGGCCATGAGCAAAATAGATATGATGGGTGTTATTGCAACCGCCAAAGGCGACCACAGCGATTTCGTGTCGCGCTTTTTCATTCCCGCAGTGGGCGTTAACGAAGATCCGGTTACCGGCTCGGCCCATTGCAACCTCATCCCCTACTGGGCATCGAAACTGGGCAAAACCCAATTGCATGCCTATCAGGTATCGGCCCGGCGGGGCGAGCTGTGGTGCGAACTTAAAGGCAACCGCGTATTGATGTCGGGTAAAGCGGTGACCTATCTTAAAGGAGAGATTTATGTGTAGCTCATTGGCCGATTAGCGGATCTGGTTAGCTGCAAACTATTATCGCTTCGTTATTCAGCCTCACAATGACGAGTTGCCTGGAGACCTAAAACACAGCCTATCACCCATGAATGCCTTTACATTCAGCAAAAAAGCGATTTTCCTGTAACTAATCGCCTTCAAAATTGTCTATGAAGTATATAAATTCCTTAGGTTATGGATGCGATACTCACTTGGACAAAAGGCTTTTTCGAAAGCAACTACCAAATCTTCAGCAATGGACAGATTAAAAACAGCCTGCTTTTCAACACTTGGAAAAACGAGGCGCAAGGCATAGGTGCCAGCCAGAGTTATCATTTCAGAACCTCAGGCTTTTTGCATCCAACTACACAAATCTTCAATCAGCAACAAGAACTGATAGGCACCATCAACTATAATTCATGGCAAACAAAAGCCACGGTCAATATGAGCTCGGGCGAACAGTTCATGTGGAATTTCACCAACGGCTGGTACTCCAAATGGGCAGTCGGCAATTTTCAGGGCAAGCAAATCTTGTTTGATTCGAACAGCAGCAGCGGGGTTATCAGTACCAATACCGACGATGAAGTGCTTTTATTGATTGGGCTTTTCATCAGGGAATTCCACTCTCGTTTGTTTATCTTCTTAATCCTGATTATCCTCATCCCGATTATTCTCCATTAAAACTGGCTCACGCCACCGCTTACCACCAGTTTCATGGCATCGGCAGCACTCATGTTTAAAGGCTTGATTTTTTCTTTGCTTACAATATAAACCTGTCCGGCAAAGGAATACGAAAAAGGAAAATAAACAATGGCTTCGCCCGGCAGGTCGAGCTTGGTTAAATCGTTCTGCGTTAAAAAACCTATTTTTTTAAGGTTGCCCTCTGCTTCTACCAATACCGGATGGTTAAACTTCTTTTCGTCGCCCACAAAAGCTTCGGTGAGGTCTTTAATAGAAGAAAAGATAAAATTGATGAGGGGCAGTCGATTAAGCATGCGCTGAAACCAATTGTACATGGGCTCGGTAACGAAATTGGTAACAAAGATGCCGGCCAGCAGGATAATGGCGATAACCATGGCCAAGCCCAGACCCGGAATATTGCGGTTGGCGCCTGTAGCCGGATTAATACCCAGAAAATTGTTGATGTTTAACCAACTGTCGACCGTCGTAACTGCCCAAACTACGATAAAAACACTCAGGGCAATAGGTACAACAACCAACAAACCTTTGATAAGGTAATTCAAGAGAGCTTTTCCGATTTTGTTCATAACGCAAAGTTACTCATAAAAATAAACTCGTTTTACGCGTTGCGAGATATTGGTCAGGATTTCGTAGGGAATGGTACCGATTTGGCTGGCTAATTTAGCAATATCATGCGTTTCGTTAAATACAACAACTTCGTCGCCAGTGTTTACCTCGAGGCCAGTAACATCAAGCATGCACATGTCCATGCAAATAGAGCCAATGGTGGGCACCAATTTGCCATGGACGAGCATTTGCCCTACCCCATTGCCAAAACCGCGCGTATAGCCGTCGGCATAACCGATTTTAACCGTTGCAATCTTTCCTCCGTTGGGCATCACCCCTCTTCTGCTGTAGCCTACCGTTTCGCCCGGCTTAAGCACTTTGACTTGGGTAACTGTAGTTTTGAGCACGGCTACGGTTTGCAGGCCACGGTTGTCTTTTAAAGCGCCATCAAATCCGTACAAGCCAATGCCCACACGTACCATGTCGAAATGAGCCGTTGGCCAGCGGGTTATTCCAGAAGTGTTCAAGGCATGCCTGATCGGCCTATAGCCTATCCCTTTGGCCAGTTCTTCATAAAGCGAAGCGTAAGTGGCCAGTTGCTGTTCGGTAAATCCATCGTGCTGGGCATCGTCGGTAGCTACCAAATGGGTAAAGGCCGAAACGACCTTCAGCTGTGCACTATCTTTCAGCAAGGCAACCAATTCGGTCATTTCGTGGGCTTCAAAACCTAAGCGATGCATGCCAGTATCGAGCTTGATATGGATTGGAAAATCGGCAGTAGAAGCCGGCAAAAAATACATCAAGCTCTTTAATATAGCCGTACTGTAAATTTCGGGTTCCAATTGATGGCTGAGCATGGCCTCAAATGCCGACGGCTCTGGACTCATCACCATAATGGGCAAGGTAATGCCCGCTTTGCGCAAGGCTATGCCTTCGTCGGCATAAGCTACGGCCAGATAATCTACTTTATGGTATTGCAACAGGTTGGCAATTTCAAAACTGCCACTGCCATAAGAAAAAGCCTTTACCATGGCCATGGTTTTTACACCAGGCTTGAGCTTGGAACGGTAAAACTGCAGGTTGCCCAACATGGCATTGAGATTGATTTCGAGAACGGTATCATGGATTTTTTGTGTCAGTAGTTTACTGATGCGTTCGAAGCCAAACTTTCTGGCGCCCTTTACCAAAATAGTTTCATTGGCAAAATGGATAGCCGACAACTGCGCCATAAAATCTTGCGTACTTTCGTAAAACGAGGCTTCCATCTTAAACAAATCGGCAAATGCCGAAATATTAGGCCCAATACCGATCAAGCGGTTCAGGTTTTTCTGCACCAGCAAGGCCGCTATCTCGGTATAAAGCACTTCGTTGGTTTTGCCACTTTCGTAAATATCCGATAAGATGAGTGTTTTCTTGGGATGCTGGTTCTGTTGGTTCAAAAAATCGAGCGCTATGGCCAGCGACGAAATATCGGCACTGTACGAATCGTCGATGACCGAACAATTTTCAATACCATTGATCAGGGCCAGGCGCATGCTTACCGAAGTCAGTTTTTCTAGGCGCTGGTCGGCTTCTTGCGGCGTATAACCCAAAGCCAGCAAAGCAGCCCAACAAATAATGCCATTTTCGACGGAAGCTTTATCGCTAAATGGAATGAGGCATTCTATTTCCTTATGCTGGTAAATTGCCCGGATATAGTTTCTGCCTTCTATGGGTTCAATAAAGGAAATCTGCAAATCGACAGGTTGAGAGGCGGAAGTACCCCATGAAAATTTGGTTTTGCCGGGCAGGTCGGCTTCTTTGATGCCCATGGTATAGGTTGGCGAATACACCAAAAGCTCTACATCCTTAAAAAGCTTCAGCTTTTCGTTAAGTTTTTCCTTGCTGCTCTCAAAACCTTCGGCATGGGCCTCACCGATGTTGGTGAGTATACCTATCGTTGGCGCAATGATATCGGCCAAAACTTCCATTTCTCCTTTCCTAGATATTCCGGCTTCGAAGATGCCCAAATCGTGCGTTGCACTGAGCTGCCAAACCGAAAGTGGCACGCCTATTTGCGAATTAAAGCTTTTGGGGCTGCGTACAATATTAAAATCTGGCGCCAGCAACTGATACAGCCATTCTTTGACGATGGTTTTGCCATTGCTGCCGGTTATACCTATCACTTTGAGCTGGTTGGCTTTTCGGTGGGCAATGGCCAATTGCTGCAAGGCCTTCAGCACATTGTCTACCTGCAAAAAATTGGCATCGGGATAGGCCGAAGCATCCACTGCATCTGACACCACAAAATTGCGCAAGCCATTTTGATAGGCGTCGGCGATAAATTCGTGGCCATTGCGCTGAGCCTTGAGGGCAAAGAATAGCGAAGCTTCCGGATCGATAGGCGTACGGCTATCAGTCAGCAACTGTGCAATAAGGGTTGTTGGCGTAGAGAGCTGGGCCTGAGCACCTAAAATTTGGGCAATATGGGCTATAGTATAGTGTTCTTGACTCATTGTAGCAGAAAAATACAGGATTGCTGTTATTTTTTTACGAATTTCAGCATTTAATTATGAAAAGTCCTCAAGAAAAGCCATTGATTTTAGATAAAAAAACGGCATTGGTCAAAGCCGAAAGTTGGTGTGCTTATCAGGAGCGGTCGCAACAGGAAGTACGCAACAAACTTTACGATTGGCAACTGAAGCCGAATGAAGTGGAAGAAATTATAGGCGAACTGATTGTCAACAACTTTTTGAACGAAGAAAGGTTCGCCTTGGCCTATGCTTCGGGCAAGGCCAATATCAAAAAATGGGGAAGGCTTAAAATCAAACAGGGGCTCAAACTGAAAAAGGTTCCGGATAAGCTGATCCAAAAAGCGCTGAACAGTTTGGATGGCGACAAATATTTTGAAGATTTATGCCAAGCCGTGCTCAAAAAAGAAAAAACACTGACCGAAAAAGATCCCTTCAAAAAAAAATATAAGCTGTTAAACTACCTTATGGGCAAGGGCTATGAAAAAGATTTAATTTTTCTTGTACTGAAAGCCAATAACTTAAGCGAATAAGCTAATTTTTTATAAAAAAAATGTTGACGGGAATATAAATCTGTTTATATTTGCAAACCCAAACGGAGAAACGCACTACAAAAAAGGCCAACTTCGGGGAAACATCGGAGGATGTTTACACCATGCGAAAGTAGCTCAGTTGGTAGAGCACGACCTTGCCAAGGTCGGGGTCGCGAGTTCGAATCTCGTCTTTCGCTCTAAATGCCTTCCTAACCGGGAGGCATTTAACATTAAATAGCTTTACCAAGCTTGCTCAGATGGTGGAACTGGTAGACACGCAGGACTTAAAATCCTGTGCCCTCAACAGGCGTGCGGGTTCGATTCCCGCTCTGAGTACTTAAGACATAACATACTGATAATCAGTCAGTTGCAAACGAAAATCGACTCCCCTCCAGAAGTCGAACCTAAAATTAAAAACCTGTAAGACAGACACTTACAGGTTTTTAATTTTTAAGATTATACCTAAACAGACGTGACTTTCGTGAGTCATTTTTGAACTAATAATGTGTTTTTAAAGTTGTTCTTTTCCGACGAAAGCAGCCTTTTTCTTGCAAATTTTCTTGAAAAGAGCCCGAGAAATTCCATATCCTACTTTCAACATTTGCCTTGTCATCTACCTCATCAATCTGATTTATAGCTTTCAGTTATTAATTGGCAAAACCACGAGCTATTGATCCCTATTCGCCAAAAACAACCTAACAACTATTTGATTGGTACTCAGCATATTCTATGTCGTTCTGAAATTAGCGAAAAGGGGTCAATTTTATTGGTTTGTCCATCTATTAGCTTACACTAGCTAAAGAACTTCAAAACAGCCTGTGTCCACTAAGACTTTTTAATGTATTTACCAGGTTTTTCCGCAAATTTCTTTTTACATCCTTCCGAGCAAAATCCGTAAGTTACCTTCTCATAAACGATGGTCTTGGCAGTTCCGGCAGGCACTTTCATGCCACAAACCGGATCTTTTCCTTCTTTCTTGAGTGTGTCGGTTTGCTGGGCCATGCGAGCACTTTCGATGTTTCTTGCCGAAAGACCGCTATAAAAAGCGGTTCCTCCCAAAACTCCCAGTACTATTAATCCTATCTTCATAATTATTTTTCCTTTAAAAGTATGTCAATATCCTCCAGAAGTTTCTTCACTTCTTCATCCTTGGTACCATCATAGGCATTTCTTACCCTCCTGTGGCGCTGTCTCTTATACACATCTAAAAGGGGGGGGGGGGGGGGGGGGGGGGGGGGGGGGGGGGGGGGGGGGGGGGGGGGGGGGGGGGGGGGGGGGGGGGGGGGGGGGGGGGGGGGGGGGGGGGGGGGGGGGGGGGGGGGGGGGGGGGGGGG
>NZ_JAELUC010000086.1 GCF_016429155.1 Pedobacter sp. ASV12
CCCCCCCCCCCCCCCCCCCCCCCCCCCCCCCCCCCCCCCCCCCCCCCCCCCCCCCCCCCCCCCCCCCCCCCCCCCCCCCCCCTTTTAGTACTGTCTCGGGGGCTCGGAGATGTGTATAAGAGACAGATGGTGAAGTGGCCGTTTTCGTAACCTACCTTATAAAGCACGGTGTTCTGGTGCGGAAAATCTGCCATTTCAGATAAAGGCTTATGGCTTAAATAACATAGCAACAAGCGCATGGCTCTGCCGTGCATGCAAACCAGCACCGTCTTCTCATCGGCTTGGCTTACCATAACCTCAACGGCATCCTTTAAGCGTGCCAGTACTTCGTTCGGACTTTCGCCCCCCTCAAACTTGGCATCGTAGTCGCCGTTTTGCCAAGCTTCTACCAATTGCATAAAAGCACGGCGCGCCTCTTCGGTATTCGGCTGACCTTCCCATAAACCCCAAGCCAGCTCGTCTAAACCTTCCAATTGTTGCCATGGCAGGCCTAAATCTATAAAGCCTTGTACAGTTTGATGGGTACGTTTTAAGCTGGAAGTGTAGATTTTAGCAAAGGGAACCGTTTGATAGTGATCAAAAAATGCCTGTCCCTGCTTTCTTCCAGTATCATTCAGATCGCTGTCTACGCCACGCCCCTGTACAATGCCCAGGCGGTTCAATTCGGTTTCGCCATGTCTGATGATATAGAGTTCTTTCATTGAAGGGGATTAAAAGTTGGAGGGTTTTAAGGTTAAAAGTTAGCGGTTAGTTTATCACCGGTAGTTTGTAGTATTGAGGCTTCGCCTCTTCTTCAAATACAACTTCAGTATAATCGGTTACTACATTGTACAAAGTATCTCTTTCTATGGGCTTACGGCCTACATGCTTAATCAGGTCTACCAGTTCTTTGGTACTCATAGCCGGGTTTTGCTCTTCGGCGCCAGCCATCGAGTAGATTTTGGTGGTATCGTCTAAGGTGCCATCAATATCATCCACGCCAAAATTAAGCGACAGCTGGGCAGTTTCCCTGCTAATCATTGCCCAATAGGCCTTGATATGATCGAAATTGTCCATATAAATACGGGCAATCGCATAGTTTCTCAAATCTTCAACCACCGAAACTTCGGCTACATGGCTCATTTGATTATGTTGATTCCTGAACTTTAATGGAATAAAAGTTTGGAAACCTCCGGTTTTATCTTGCAACTGGCGCAAACGCTCCATATGGTCAACCCGATGCGCAAACTTTTCGATATGTCCGTAAAGCATGGTGGCATTTGAGCGCATGCCCAATTTGTGCCATTCTTCGTGTATGGCTAGCCATTGGTCGGCCGTGCACTTGTCTTTGGCAATCTGCTCGCGGATTTCGGGATGGAAAATCTCTGCACCGCCTCCTGGAATTGATTCCAATCCGGCATCTTTCATCAATTTCATGCCTGTGGCATAATCGATTTTAGCTTTCTTGAAAATATAATGGTACTCAACAGGTGTTAAGGCCTTTACATGCAAGGCCGGACGGTGCTTTTTTATGGCAGTAAACAAGGCCGAATAAAAAGCGACATCGTACTGTGGCAAAACGCCCCCAACAATATGTACTTCGGTAACGGGCTCATTGTCGTACTTCCTCACTACTTCCATCATTTCTTCCATGGTTAGCGCCCACCCTTCTTCCTTTTGCTTGATCAGTCTCGAGTAAGAACAGAATTTACAATCGTAAACACACAGATTAGTAGGTTCCAAGTGAAAATTGCGATTGAAATAAGTCAAGTCGCCATGCTTCTTTTCACGGATATAATTGGCCAAAACACCTAAATAACCAAGCTCTGCATGTTCGTAAAGGTATACGCCTTCATCAAAAGTAATTCGTTCGCCGGCTTTTACCTTTTTAGCTATGGCGAGTAGAGGTGCCGAAAGAGTTGGATTGTGGAGAAGAATATCTAAAGCTTGCACTGCCATCCTTTATTAATGTTTAGGCAAAAGTACAACAATGACCTAATTGAACATCATTTTCTTGTAAAAATGGCTTATTTAGAAACGATATCCGATAGTGGGTTGACAGTTGGCGGTTTTGAATAGCGATTTTGCTTCAGATTTAGCTCTTTCAGTCCTGACCGAAATCGAAGTTTTGAACAAGCAGCAATCACCGACAAGCATTATTCATTTGGTTACCCGCTCAGACTTGTACTCAAGTCGTGCCTAAAACAGCTTGTACGCCGATGGAATACCCATCAACAAAAAGAGCCATAATCAATCGACTATGGCTCTTTATCTTTTAAGCTTTGCCTATTTGGCCGCTTTCGAAAAGTTCATTACGATATAGGCGGTTTTGTTGCCGTATTCGATTGGCGATTTGATGGTCATGTTCACATCATCGGCAGCGGCCAGCATTAAACGGTAGCCTTCGGTTACGTTTTTAGCTTTATCGCCTTCATAAAGTTTTTTAAACTGAAAAGTTCCATCTGCCGCATTTACTGACCAGAAAATAGTCTGTGTTTTGGCTGCACAAGTGGCACTTGATGGCAAACTGTAGCTTCCATTGCCACTATTGGTCAGGTTCCAAGTACTGCCAATAAAACATTTATAAGAGCTTTCGCCCAAGAACGATTTCACCGCGATATCAGGAATACCGTCAAAAGTAATGTTATTGAGCACCCAATTTCCGGTTACACCGCTTCTCTTTACGGCTGGTGCGCCTGATGTTGTTTTCGGAGAACAGCTTTGTAAAACTATTATTGAACTACAAATTAAAGCCGCTATTAAAAATATTCTTTTCATATACTTGTTTTTTAATATGCTAATTACACAAATCTTGCCAAAATCTACAACTTTTAAGATTAAAATTTAGCTTTGCTTTAAATCCCTAGTAATTAAGCCTGAAAAATGAAACCAGAAACTGCGGCCATACATGCTCTTCATTTAACCCAAAGCTCTACGGGCGACGTCACCATGCCAATAAGCCTCTCTACTACTTTTTTAAGGGGCGAAGATGGCGGCTACCCTGGCGGACATATGTATAGCAGAGTGAGCAATCCAAACCGATCGGCCCTGGAAAGTGTAATAACGGCACTCGAATTTGGCGAAGACAGCTGCGCGTTTTCTTCGGGAAACACTGCGGGAATGGCTGTATTTCAGGCACTGGAACCCGGTAGCCACATTATTGCCCCCGACGATATGTACTGGGGTTTTAAGAAACAGCTGCAAAGCATTTTTGCGGCTACCCTTACTTTCGATTTTATTGACCTGACCGATCATTCGGCCGTAGCCAACCATATTAAACCCAATACAGCGCTAATTTGGGCCGAAACGCCATCCAACCCACTTTTAAAAATTACGGACATTGAGGCGCTGGCGGCGATTTGCAAAAAACACCAACTCATTTTTGCCTGCGACAGTACCTTTGCTTCGCCCAGCTTGCAAAACCCTATCAAGTTGGGAGCCGCTATTGTGATGCACTCTACCACCAAGTACATTGGGGGCCACAGCGATGTACTGGGCGGTTGCTTAACTACGGCGCGTAAAGACGAATTTTGGGAGAAAATCAAAAATATTCAGCAGATTGGTGGCGCAGTACCCTCTCCTTTCGATTGCTTTTTGCTGTTGCGCAGCCTCAAAACATTGGCCTACCGCATGAAAGGACATTGCGAAAATGCCGAAAAATTGGCGCAACACTTAGCGCAACATCCTAAAATAGCAGGAGTTTATTATCCAGGCTTAGCTTCGCACCCGCAACACGAGATCGCCAAAAAACAGATGAATGGTTTTGGTGGCATGCTTTCTATTTTGGTTAATGGCGATGCCATAGCAGCCAGAACAGTAGTAAACAAGGTAAGCCTATTTGCACAAGCAACCAGTCTGGGCGGCGTAGAAAGCCTTATTGAGCACCGTGCATCTGTTGAAGGTCCCGATACCAAAACGCCACAAAATTTAATTCGGATTTCGGTTGGCTTAGAGCATATCGATGATTTGATTGCCGACCTAGACCAAGCACTGGCATTTGTATAGCAATAGTTTATGGGACATGGACCACCTACCATCCACTATTAGCTCATAACCATTTACAGCAAATAACTCAAAATCAATAACTTAAAAATAAATCGAAATTTTATTTTGCAGGTTTTCAGATTTTCACATATCTTTGGAACATTATTCGGCGAAAGCTGAATTTCCAAGTCAATATCTTTTAAAGATTTGATTTATAAAGAAGTGGCGAGAGACAGGCTCTTTGACCCACTGGCAACCCTCCCTAACGGAGAAGGTGCCAATTCCTGACCGGGCAACATGGTGTTGTTTGGAAATATAAATTGAAGAAAATGAAAAAGTTCAATTCATCATCGCTCCTTAGCGAAAATTCAGGTTCAAAACCCAAACAGTCGGTTTCATTTTTAAATGTAAATCAGTTTTGCTGTAACGCACAGTTGATGTGTTGTATGTGCTGTCGCATATACTAAGCATAAAATTCTTCCCCTTTGTATGTTCAATTTGGAAGGCCCTAAAAAATTAGGGTACGCTAACGGCTAATGCTGGATTTAAGCCAAAATAGCCCTCGCCTACTTCAGGCAAACGTAATCAACTCATCGTTTCAGGCATTTACAATTTAAACTTAGAAATCATGTCAACATCCTATAAATTCGAAACCCTACAGCTACACGCTGGACAAGAAATAGACCCTACAACTGGCTCAAGAGCCGTACCTATCTATCAAACCACTTCTTATGGCTTTAAAAATTCTGAACATGGCGCCAACCTCTTTGCGCTAAAAGAATTCGGCAACATTTACACCCGTTTAATGAATCCTACCACCGATGTATTCGAAAAAAGGATTGCCGCATTAGAGGGTGGAGTTGCCGCCTTGGCCGTAGGTTCTGGACAAGCTGCCCAATTTATTGCCTTGAACAACATTTTGCAGGCAGGCGATAATTTTGTAGCCTCGAGCCACTTATATGGCGGTACTTACAACCAATTCAAAGTAGCCTTTAAGCGTTTGGGCATCGAAACACGCTTTGCCAACGGCGATGATCCTGCCGACTTCGAAAGCAAGATTGATGGCAATACCAAGGCTATTTATGTAGAAACCATTGGCAATCCTTCGTTTAGCATTCCCGATTTTGAGAAAATAGCGGCCATTGCCAAACAATATGACCTGCCACTAATTGTAGACAACACTTTTGGTGCGGCCGGCTATTTGTTTAAGCCATTGGAACATGGGGCACATGTGGTGGTACAATCGGCCACCAAATGGATTGGCGGACATGGCACCAGCATCGGCGGCGTAATTGTTGACGGTGGCAACTACAATTGGGGCAACGGCAAATTCTTTCAATTTATCGAACCAGCCGAAGGGTACCATGGCTTGATTTTCGACGATGTTTTCGGACAAGACGGCCCGTTTGGCAACATCCAGTTCATTATCCGTGCCCGTGTTGAAGGCCTGCGAGATTTTGGTCCGGCATTGGCACCTTTCAATTCTTTCTTGTTGCTCCAAGGATTGGAAACCCTGTCATTGCGTGTACAACGCCATGTAGAAAATGCGCTGGCTTTGGCAACTTGGCTCGAAAACCATCCGGCAGTAGCTAAGGTAAACTATCCTGGCCTGGAAAGCAACCCTTACCATGCCAATGCCAAAAAATACCTGCGCAACGGATTTGGGGCTGTGCTTTCATTCGAACTGAACGGCGATAAGGAACAGGCCATTGCCTTCGTCGACAGCTTAAAATTGGTAAGCCATTTGGCCAATGTGGGCGACGCCAAAACATTGATCATCCAGCCATCGGCCACTACGCATCAGCAACTCAGCATCGACGAACAAATTGCAGCCGGCGTTACGCCAAACCTGTTGCGCGTTTCTGTAGGCATTGAGCATATCGACGATATCATCGCCGATTTTGAACAAGCTTTTTCAGTTGTCAGTTCTCAATTGCCAGTTAACAGTTTGCTAGTTTAACCCTTCAACTTTCCAACATCCAAACCCTACATATACCACCAACAGAAAATGAGTACTACAGCCACTTATAAATACCCTAAGCTCTTTAAGTTAGAAAGCGGCAAAAAACTACGCAATGTAGAAATCTCCTATCAGACTTATGGAAAACTGAATGCCAACAAAGACAATGTAATTTGGGCTTGCCACGCCTTAACTGCCAATGCTGATGTGTTGGATTGGTGGGACGGCCTGTTCGGCAACAGCGCCTTGTTTAACCCAAATGAGCACTTTATTGTATGTGCCAATATTTTGGGTTCGCACTATGGCACTACCAATCCACTGAGCATTAATCCAGTAACGGGACAGCCCTATTACCTTTCTTTTCCTGAATTTACCATCAGGGATCTGGCAGGCTTGCATCAACTATTGGCCAACCATTTAGGGATCAACAGCATTAAGGTATTGATTGGCGGATCTTTGGGCGGACAACAAGCATTAGAATGGTCGATTGCCAAAACCATAAATGTAGAAAACCTGATTTTGGTGGCTACCAATGCGGTGCATTCGCCCTGGGGCATCGCCTTTAACGAAAGTCAGCGTTTGGCCATCAGTACCGACAGGACTTTTTACGCCAATCAGCCCGATGGTGGACTGAAAGGCCTGAAAGCGGCGCGCAGTATCGCCTTGCTTTCTTATCGTACCTACGAAGCTTATGCCGCTACACAATTGGAAAGCGTAAACGACAAAATCGGCAACTACAGGGCATCGTCTTACCAAAACTACCAGGGCGAGAAACTATGCAAGCGCTTTAATGCCTACAGCTATTGGTATTTGAGCAAAGCGATGGACAGCCATAATGTGGGTCGTGGCAAGAAAAGTATTGTAGCAGCATTGGCCGAAGTTGAAGCAAATACCTTGGTTATTGGTATCGATAACGATATGCTCTTCCCCATCGGCGAGCAAAAATTCTTGGCCGAACATATTACCGATGCGCAATTCAGCAGTATCAACTGTGCCTATGGCCACGATGGCTTTTTGATAGAGACAGACAAACTGACCAACATTATCGGAAATTTTTTAAAGGAAAGCAGCGACAAGAAGATCATCAAGTTGCATCAAACGGCCTAGAGAAAACCATCATGTATATAGTCAATGGCCCAAGCCCAATGCGACTAACGAACAAGTGACTGATAAAATTTACTAAAGAATTAACATAACATAAAAATGAGCAAGAAACTTAAAATAGGATTATTTGGATTTGGTGTGGTTGGACAGGGCCTTCATGATATTATCCGCGGACAAAACCTCAATTTAGAGGTGGTAAAAATAGCCATCAAAAACCCGGAAAAGAAACGAAGCCTGGATGCACATCTTTTCACCACTTCGCACGATGAAATCCTGGACAATCCGGAAATCAATACTATTGTAGAGCTGATTGACGATGCTGATGCCGCTTTCCAGATTGCCAAAAAAGCGTTGAGCAATGGGAAACACGTGGTATCGGCCAACAAAAAAATGATTGCGACCCACTTGGAAGAACTGGTGAAACTACAGGCCGAACATGGCACCTCGCTGCTGTACGAAGGAGCGGTATGTGGCAGTATTCCGATTATCCGTAACCTGGAAGAGTACTACGACAACGAATTACTGCATGGAATCAGTGGTATCTTCAATGGTTCATCAAACTACATCCTTTCTAAAATATTTAACGAAGGCCTAAGCTACGGCACTGCGTTGCAACAGGCACAGGATTTGGGTTTTGCCGAAACCGACCCCATTTTGGACGTTGGTGGCTACGACCCTAAGTTTAAACTGACCATAGCCACAGCACATGCCTATGGCTTGTTTATCAATCCGGATCATATTTTAAATGTAGGCATCCAAAATATTTCAGATGCCGATATCCAATATGCAAGAGAGAAAAACTTTAAGATCAAATTGGTGCCTACGGCGCGCAAAATCAGCACCAAGCAAATCGTAACCTTTGTATTGCCCAAATTTGTAAAGGCCGACGATTTCTTGTTCAACGTAGAAAACGAATACAATGGCGTAACCGTGCAGGCCGCTTTTGCCGACAAGCAGTTTTTCTTTGGTAAAGGTGCCGGCGGCCACCCTACCGGCGCGGCTGTGCTTTCTGACATTGCTGCTTTGCGCTACGACTACCGCTACGAGTATAAAAAATACCACCAACAAAATGGCCTCATCCATACCGACAAAGTAAGCATTGAAGTTTACCTGCGTTACGTACATGAGTACACCGTAGAAAAACTCCAGGTAGAAAATATCTCCGAACGCTTTGCCCGCAACGACTACAAATACGTAATTGGCAGCATCAGCCTGAAAAGCCTGATCGAAAACCGTGAGTTATTACTAAACAAAGACGTATTCATTGCCCAAACCGGCAAACTCACCTACAGCCAACAAGACATCAAGGCCATTGCCGAAGAAGGATTACTTGTAAATTAAAAAAACCGACTTTCGAAGTCTTAAAGAATCGAAAGTCTATTCTCAACATATTTTTTGTTTTGTTTCTATGCAAAAAGGCCCGAAATATTCGGGCCTTTTGCTTTATCGTACAATTATTTTAAGAAATCTCTCGATTGATATCCCAGTTCTCGAGATAATCAGCTACGCGACGGACAAACGAACCACCCAACGCCCCATCTACCACCCTATGGTCGTAAGAAAGCGAAAGGAACATCATGTGGCGAATGGCAATTACATCGCCAAACTCCGTTTCTAAAACAGCCGGCTTCTTTTTAATGGCGCCAACGGCTAAGATGGCTACCTGTGGCTGGTTGATAATCGGGGTGCCCATTACATTGCCAAAAGAACCCACATTGGTTAAAGTGAACGTGCCGTTTTGGGTTTCGTCGGGTTTCAGTTTAGAGGCACGTGCCCTCGAAGCCAAATCGTTAACGGCTTTGGTCAGGCCAACCAAGTTCAGCTGATCTGCATTCTTGATAACCGGTACAATGAGGTTGCCGCTAGGCAAAGCCGCGGCCATACCAATATTGATATCGCGTTTTTTGATGATTTGGGTTCCGTTTACGGTTACATTGATCATCGGAAAATCCTTAATCGCTTTGGTAACAGCTTCCACAAAAATTGGCGTAAAGGTAATTTTTTCGTTCTCCCTTTGTTCGAAGGTCTTTTTCACCTTATCGCGCCATTTCACCAAATTGGTTACGTCGGCTTCAACAAAAGAAGTCACATGTGGCGAAGTTTGCTTGCTCATCACCATATGATCGGCAATCAGCTTGCGCATTCTGTCCATTTCAATAATTTCATCGCCACCACTTAAGCTTGGCGCTGGTGCAACCGTTGCTTGTGGCTTGGCTGGCGTGGCAACAGGCTGATTGGTTTGTGCAGGTTGCGCGGCTGCAACTGGCGCACCGCCATTTTTTTGTTGCACATAATTGAGCAGGTCATCCTTGGTTACACGACCATCGGCCCCGCTTCCTTTGAGCTGATCAAGCTCTGCCACAGAAATATTTTCCTGCGCTGCTATATTTTTGACCAACGGCGAATAAAAACGCCCCGAATCTTTAAAATCTTGTGAAGTATTCGATGTAGCTGGTGTACTTGGCAATTGGCTGATGCCCGGAATATTGGCTTCGGCAACAGCTGGAGCCTCTTGCGCGACCGGCGTTTCCTGAGCCGATGTGCCTGGCTGGCCACCCTCAGTTTCGATAATGGCAATTACCGCTCCTACCTGAACTACATCATCAGCAGCAAACAACTGCTTTACCAGCTTTCCTGCAACTGGCGACGGCACTTCCGAGTCTACTTTGTCGGTAGCAATTTCCAATATGGTATCGTCCAGCTGAATGGTATCTCCCGGCTGTTTCGTCCATTTGATAATGGTAGCTTCTGCAACACTCTCTCCCATTTTTGGTAACAATAATTCGTATTGTGCCATAGTAATTACTTGTGTTTATAATTGGTATACGGGCGCAAAAGTACGCTTTTTTAGCGATTTAATTCAAATCTTGTTTCAAGAGATTTAGCAGCATGGTTAAAGCGGCCATTGCCGAGCGCTCGATATTCTGAATCCTTTTGTTGCCAAAAGTGAACAGTTTAGCTTCTACTTTATGCTTACTGGCCACAGCAATCCATACCGTTCCGACAGGTTTCCCGGGCAAGCCGCCACCCGGACCGGCAATACCGCTTACCGCAATGGCGTAATCGGTTTTAAAATGCGAAATGGCTCCTTGGGCCATCTCCTTTACAGTCTGCTCGCTTACTGCGCCAAAGGTGGTCAATGTTTCATGTTTTACGCCCAGAATAGATTCTTTCAAATCGTACGAATAAGCTACTGCACCGCCTGCAAATACGGCCGAAGAACCTGCGTGCTGCGTAATCAGATGCGAAATATAGCCTCCGGTACAACTTTCGGCGGTAGAGAGCGTAAGCCCTTTGGCTTCCATTTGGTCGAGAATTGCTTTTTCGAGGGCAATATCCTGATCAATCACTACATGTTTAGCAATCCGCGTCATGATTTGCTGCGCAAAATGCCCAATCTCTTTTTCCAAGGCCACCTCATCGGTACCTTTACCGCTTAGCCTCAACCTTACCTGACCAAGCTTTGGCAGGTAGGCCAATTTGATATAGCCGGGCAATTGTTCTTCAATATCTTCGATTTGCTGCGCCAAAAACGATTCGCCCAAACCAGCGGTTAAAATGGTCTTATGGATGATTGACGAAAGATTAAAAGTTTTTTTGATGCGCGGCAGGATTTCTTCTTCCATCAAATACATCATTTCGAAAGGAACACCAGGCATAGACACAATTATTTTTCCATTCACCTCAAACCACATGCATGGAGCCGTTCCGTTTTTGTTCTGGATCACCGTACAACCATCTGGAACATCGGCCTGTTTGATGTTGGCCTCGATCATTGGCCTATTGAGACGCGCAAAAATATCGGTTACATGGGCCAAAGTGGCTTCGTCCCTGCGCAAAGGCATATTGAAATAATTGGACAAGGTCAATTTGGTTACATCGTCTTTGGTTGGCCCCAAGCCGCCGGTCATCAAAATCAGGTCTGCACGTTGCTGCGCCTCGTCTAAAGCCTGTTTAATATGCTCGGCTTGGTCTGAAACCGAAGTAATCTGCTTAACGCTTACGCCAATCTTGTTCAGTTCTTGGCCCATCCACGCAGAATTGGTGTCTACAACCTGACCAATCAGGATTTCGTCGCCAATAGTAATGATTTCTGCTAGCATCTTTCTATGTATTTAGTATTTGGTATAGTAGCCTTTGCGTTTGCTCAGTTTCAGGTCTTGCAGGATAGAAGCTTTTACTTTGATATCGATCGAATAGCTCTGGTAGCTGCCGAATGGTATCCAGCTGGCACTCAAATCCCAGCAATGCAGGTCGCGGTAAATGGCAAACGAAGTATAAGAGAGGTTTTTGGCCTTAAAGTCGTAACCAGAATTGAACTGTATTTTCCACTTTGGCGTTAAATTAAAATCGCCGTTAAAGTTTAGCGTATTACTGATATTTCGGGTCTCCTTTTGACCGAATGGATTGTTATAGTTGAAGCTATACGAAAAAGCAAAATTCCAAGGAATATTAAAATCGACAAATGCATTCGGATCTCGACTAATAGCAGCCAGCTCTTCAATCTGTTCTGGCGTACGACCCGTTTGTGTGGTCTGGTTCTTCAGGTTGTCCATGTTTTTGTTCCGAGCTTTGAGGGCATCTGGATTCAAGCTATAATCGAAAGAAAATGTGAAATTGGTTAAACGAGGCAATTTTCCCTCACTCCACACAAACTTGTCGATCTCTCTGTAAGAACGACTAGTCACCTGGTTCGCACCCGTTCCAGAAACGGTGGTAACTTCCTGCACCACATAAGGACTAAACACCCCGCTAAAGTTAAAGCCAAGTTTATCGGTAAACTGCGAACGGCCGCTAAAGTTAATCGGTGCCAGCTTCATACTATCCTGCACAAAATTGTATGAACTCGAAAAGGTCAATCCTTGGATAATTGGGATCTTTTTCTCTCCGGTGCCTGTGGTATCTTTGGCCGATGCCACTTTTAACTCTACGTTATTATCTACCGAAAAGCCCAAACTGGCCTGTCTACCAGCAGATGGCCCGCCAAAAATACCCTGTTCAAAAACCGAATATTTTAAAGGCTTGCCCTTACTGTCTAGCTTATATTGCCCGGTTGGCACACTTAGTCCTGGCCTAAGGTCGTTGGTATAAATCTCCTGATACTTATAATAATTGCTATTGGCCGAAAAATCGGGCTTGTAAGAAAAACTGATATTCGGCGTAACCACGTGCCTGATGGCTTTGATCTTGCCGAGGTGCTTGAAATCCTTCCGGCCATAAAACTTGGTCGACATGCCCAAACTCAGGGAATATTCGCCTGCCCGCCTAAAGCCGTTCACCGTATCAACCGCAATGCTGTCTACCCCTGGCGATTGGATATAGCGATTCCGTATGGTCTGAAAATACCATCGCTCGTTGTAATTGGCATTTGCACTAAAATTGAGGTATTTGAGCACATTGAAAGGCAAGCTGATCGGAATGCTATGCTGCATGCCGTTTTTGAAACGCTTTAATCCGTCTTTGTCAAAAAGCAGGTTTTCTTTCGTATTTACGGTATTGCTGGCCTGCAAACTATAGCCTACGCTCAACTTCTGATACCATTTTGGTGTACCAGAGCTGTTTTTCATATCGAAAGGGTTAATGGTCGACATGTTTAAGCTCACCTGAGGCAAAGTTAAACTAATGGTTTTATTCTGTGTTTCTTGCGAGTGGGTTAAGGCCGCGGTTAAGTTAAACAAGCCATCGCCAAACACTTTGCCATAAGAAATACTCGAACTCATGGTGTTCTGCGCAATCTGGTTGATGTCGTAAGTACCATTGGCCGCCGTGGTCCTAAAAAAGTTGCCCGTACCCGCATTTACCGAGGCGCTAAAAGTGGTTCCCGGCCTGGCATTGGCATTTTGCGCATGCGTCCAACCAATATGGAAGTTCTTTTGCGGCGTATATTCCGGCGTACCTTCCAAACCGTTTCGGGTACTGGAATAAGAAAGGTTAAAATTACCATTGTACTTGTAGCGCTTGATGTAATTAGTCGCCAGGCTAAGATCGTAAGAACCATTGGTAAAGATGTTTCCCATCAATTTAGCATCCCAATAATCGTTCAGTGCCAGGTAATAGCCCCCATTGGTCAACGAAAAACCTTTGGTAGCATCTTCCCCTGGCGTAGGCAAAATAATCCCCGACGATTTTTTGTTGGGCTTCGGAAAAAAGCCAAAAGGAATGGCTATAGGTAAAGGTACGCCTTCAAATTCCATATAAACCGGCCCCGTAATAATTTGGGTTTCGGTAGCAATCCCCTTGGTAATGTGTATGCCGTAATGCGGATGCGGCAAATTACAGGTACTATAGATGGTCCCCTTTACATGGAACTCGTTATCGGGTTGCACCTTGGTTTTGCCCCCTGAGAAAAACCCGCCCTGCTGTTCGGTATATACGCCATGCACAATACCCTGGTGTTCCTTGGTGTTATAGGTCAGCGAATCGGCAATAGACGAGCCATCTTTGCCCATTTTAAAAATCGGTCTGCCCACATACTTGCCTTTGTCGGTTTTAACGCCACTGGCAAAAATGGTATTGTCTTTCGAATTGAAGCGGATGTAATCGGCATCCAGCTCAAAATCTTCGTAGATTACCCTTGCTTTTCCATATAGATGGATAATGCCGTTCTTGCGATCTGTGCGAATAGAATCCTGCGAATAATATTCCAGTTTATCGTCTAAACTGCTTTTGGTCATCTTTTTTTTGACCTTTGTCGTATCTTTTTTGGAACTGTCGGTTTGCTTAACTACTTGCTGAAAAGCAAATTTAGACAAAGCCATAGCTTTATTCCCCGCAACTGAAAATAAAAGAGTAGCCGTTATGAAAATGATATTCCGTAAAAGTTTCAAATTTGTGCGTGAATGTTATTTTTGCAATAATGTTTATCCCAAAACGTTCAAAATTAATGAAAAATATACCAATGGTTAGGTCAAATCCGATTTTGATGATATTTATTTCTGCCATCCTAGTGTTAGGCATTGATAACCAATCATTTGCACAAGAATACAAAATAAAAACAATCGTCATAGATGCGGGGCATGGTGGCCGAGACGGCAATACGCGCGGACTTTACTCTGCAGAAAAAGACGTGGCCTTAAAAACGGCATTGCGCCTTGGAAAGCTGATCGAAGACAATTTAAAGGACGTAAAAGTAGTTTACACCCGTACAACCGATGTTTTTATTCCTTTATATGAACGTATCGGCTTGGCCAATACCGTTAAGGCCGATCTGTTCATCTCGATCCACTGCAACGACATGCCGGTTTACACCACCCGTTACATTAGCGGCTATACCCGCAAAAAAGGCAAAAAGATACCGATATATAAATACAGAAGTGCCAAAAGCACCTCTACCAGAGGTACGGAAACCTTTGTTTCGGGTACCGGCAGGATCAACGAGCAGGACGATGCCATTAAAAGAGAAAATGCCTCTATCTTTTTAGAGGACAACTATAAGGAAAACTACGAAGGCTTTAACCCCGACGATCCCGAAAGTGCCATTATCCTCTCGCTGATGAAAAATACTTTCAGGACACAGAGCCTTAAACTGGCCAAATTTGTACAAGACGAATATGTAAAAGTAGGTAGGATTAACAGGGGCGTTCAAGAAAAAAGCCTGGCTGTGTTGGCCCGTGCAGGTATGCCGGCCATCCTTACCGAGATCGGCTTTATTAGCAATCCTGCGGAAGAAGACTACATGAACTCTGAAGCCGGACAAATAGAAATTACCGAATGTCTTTTAAAAGCCATACAAGCTTATAAAGCAAGTGTAGAAATCTAATTCACATTATTTATTGTAAATTTGCACCAAACAAAATTAAATGAAGCTGAAGAAGTACCTGCCTATTCTGACGATATGTTGCTGTTTGACCCTTCAAAGTATCGCTCAAGGGTACAAAATGAAGACGATAGTAATTGATGCAGGCCACGGTGGCTTCAGGTCGGGCGCCGCGGGCTCCTACTCGCTCGAAAAAAACGTAACCTTGCAGGTAGCCCTCAAACTAGGCAAAAAATTGGAAGAAACCTTTCCGCACATCAAAATTGTACAAACACGCAAAACGGATGTTGATGTAGACTGGTACAGAAGGGCCGAAATTGCCAACGATTTGAAAGCCGATCTTTTCATTTCCATCCACTGCAACTCTATGCCCGACGACAGAGTGCTGGTTGGTAAAGACAAAAAAGGCAAGCCCATTTATAAATATGTTAAAAACAAAACCACCAAAGGTACCGAAACCTTTGTAGGCGCCTACCGACGCATTAACGAAATGGATGCCGGCATTAGGGAAAACGAGGAAATTTTAAAGGACAAAGACTACAAGAAAAAAGGTGCTTACGATCCGACAGACCCCGAAGAATTAATTATGCTATCTTTGTACAAATCGCTGTACAGGACAAAAAGCCTCGACCTGGCCCAGAAGATACAAAAAAACTATACAGAAGTAAACAAAAGGGGCAACAGAGGTGTTAAAGAGCAAGGATTATTGATTTTGCAAAGGGCGGCAATGCCTTCTGTACTAACCGAAATCGGCTTTATTTCTAATCCTGACGAAGAAGATTACATCAACTCCGCCAGCGGGCAGGAAGAGATTGTAAATGCAATAGTTGATGCCATTAAGCAATATAAAAAAGAAGTTGAGAACTAAATAAACCCAAACTACGTGAAAATCAAAAACGAAACTAAAGTAGGCGTTCTGGCCGCATTTGCCATAGCCTTATTGATTATCGGCTACAACTTTTTAAAGGGAAATTCCATCTTTTCGAGCGAAACCGTACTTTATGCCAAATACACACATGTAGATGGCTTAACTGTATCTAAACCAGTATTGATCAATGGTTTTCAAATCGGTCGGGTTGATGCATTGGAGCTAAAGCCGGACGGTGGCATTGTGGCGACGCTTAAGATCAAATCGCAGTACGAAATCCCCAAAAACACAATCGCCCGCTTAGAAAGCACCGATTTACTGGGTGGAAAAGCCATTGTAATGGTTTTGGGCGACAGCAAGGAATATGCTGAAGATGGTTTTGTGTTAAACGGAAACGTTGAAAAAGGTTTGATGGAAGCCGTGCAGCCGGTACAGAAAAAAGCTGAGTTGATCATCACCAAAATGGATTCGATTTTAACCAGTGTAAACTCGATCTTAAACCCGAACTTCCAGAAAAATGTTGACCGCAGTTTCAATAGCATTGCCTCTACCCTAACTTCGTTGGAAGCAACTTCCAAAAAAGTGGATGCCTTGGTAGGTTCTGAAAGCTCGAAGCTTTCTAATATCCTTTCTAACGTAGAAGCTATTACGGTTAACTTTAAAAACAATGGTGCTAAAATAGACGCCATTTTAGCCAACCTGAATACCGTTACAGACAAAGCCGCCGCACTTAACTTTAAACAGACCATTGACAATGCCCTGTCTCTTATACACATCTAAAAGGGGGGGGGGGGGGGGGGGGGGGGGGGGGGGGGGGGGGGGGGGGGGGGGGGGG
>NZ_JAELUC010000087.1 GCF_016429155.1 Pedobacter sp. ASV12
CCCCCCCCCCCCCCCCCCCCCCCCCCCCCCCCCCCCCCCCCCCCCCCCCCCTTTTAGATGTGTATAAGAGACAGCCTTGGTATTTTTATAAAAGACCGGATAATAATAAAAGCGCAAGCCTTTTTGCAGGTTATTTATATTTTCAGGCTGCAGATAGGCCTGTTTTTCATAGTCTATCGTATACACATCGCCACGATAGCCGGTTTTGCTAAATCCTGCGACATTAAAACGGGTGGAAGTTTTTACCAGCAACTGGCTGGGCAAAATCTTAGACGATTGGCTGGGCACCGTACCATCAGTGGTATAACGGATCAACATATCGGCAAAAGGCTTTTGGACAGACAGGTAGGCACTATCAACAAAAACACTTTTTTCGGTAAAGCCGAGAATGTCGGGCATCCTGTAATTGATGTGCATCGCATCTAATAATTTAGTCTGGCTTTGCAAACGGCTATTAAAATTTGTCCAATCGGCATCGGCTGTTCCCCACCCTACTTCGGCCAAGGCGAGCATCCTTGGAAAAATCATATATTCCAATCTATTTTCTGTAGGAATGTACTCTGTCCAAATGTTTGCCTGTACGCCAATTACGCTTTCATGTTCCTTGGCATCGAGACCAAAGGCCAGGGGATTAAACCCGTATAAAGTCTTGATGGTTTCGTTATCTTGCTTGTAATCGAAATAACAATAGGCCGACGGGGTCATGATAATGTGGTTCCCCTTAGTGGCTGCAATTTTCGGTGCGTCTTTCACCCACGAACGCCAGTACATTACGGTTGCGGTTGAAGACACGCCTCCTTCGAGGATTTCGTCCCAGCCGATGAGCTTTTTGCCCTTGCTGTTAAAGAATTTCTCCATGCGGCGCACAAAATAGCTCTGCAACTCGTCGACACTCTTAAGCCCTTCCCTTTTCATCAACTCTTCGCATTCGGGCAAATGCTTCCAGCTCTCCTTCTCCACTTCGTCGGCACCCAAATGGATATAGCGACTTGGAAACAAGGCCGCAATTTCCGAGAATACATTTTCGGCAAACTCAAAGGTGGTTTCCTTGCAGGGACATAAAGGTTCGCTAAAGTTTTTGGCCATGCCGCTTTTGCCCTGCGTAGTTAGCCAAGGCATGAGTTGGGTAGCCGCCATCATGTGTCCGGGCATGTCTATTTCGGGGATAATTTCAATCCCTCTATCCGACGCATAGGCAATCAGCGCACGCATTTCTTCCTGCGTATAAAAACCGCCATACTTTCTTTCGCCATCGATGGTTTTGAAATGCTTTTCGGGCAGGGCAAAATCAGGGTTGGTTTTGGCCAGCTCCAAGCAAGCAGAATCCTGATTGTTGAGGGTACGCCAAGCTCCTTTTGCGGTAAGTTCGGGATATTTCTTGATTTCGATGCGCCAGCCTTGGTCGTCGGTCAGGTGCAGGTGAAGTTTATTGAACTTATAATAAGCCATCCGATCAATCATTTTGCGCAGGTAAGGCAAGTCGAAAAAATGGCGCGACACATCCAAGTGCATCCCCCGCCAGGCAAACCGAGGCTGGTCTTCTATCGCTAGGCAAGGCACTTTGATTATTTTTCCGTTGCTGGCAAAAACTTCGGTGCCGACAAGCTGTTTGAGGCTTGATATAGCCCAAAAGGCGCCCGGCAAACCTGCCACCCGTATTTCTATCTGTTTTTGGCTAACGGTTAATTGGTAGCCCTCTTCGGCTCTAATGGAAGCATCTTTACGCAGTACAATAGCATTTTCCTGTGTGCTTTTGGTTTTTATGGCACTTGCAATAGCCTTGAGTTCGTTCAGTGCAGGCACCAGATCGGCACTGCCTTTTGCAACTGTAATTTTTGTGGAGCCGCTCCACGCGAAACTCCCCGGAGCACTGGTTATTTTTAGGGGCTTAGGGATAATGGCATAGGATGCCGATTGTTGAGCTCCTGCCACTTTAGCACACCACAACAATAGGATAAAAAATTTTATCTTCATTTTTAGGTAGGATAAGATGTTTTGCGCTATAGCCTACAAGCTGAACTTCGATCCCTGCACCACACCCCTGCGTTCGATTTCCTTATCCATATAGGTTTGGATAGCCGATTTTTTGAGTCCCCAATTTGGTGCAATCAACAGTTCCCAATCAGAAATGCCGAAGAGCCGCTGTACCACTATATCCGGTCTTAATAAAGGTAGGAATTCGCACAACAAATCGGTGTATTCTTCCAAAGAAAAAAGCTTAAAAGGATTCCTTTTGTACTTAACGCCCATGATAGAGCCTTCTACGATATGCAGGTGGTGGAACTTGATGAACTTGATCTGCGGGAAACGGTTAACCTCGTGGATATAGCCTTCCATCATTTCGCGGGTTTCCCATGGGAAGCCAAAAATGGTATGCACGCAAAGGTTAAGCTTGCTGTTTTGCACCAGGTTTACGGCATCTACAAACTCCTGGTGGCTACAACCACGGTTAATCTGGGTTAAGGTTTCGTCGTAAATGGATTCCATGCCCATTTCAAGGTCAACATCATACCGGTCGGCGTAGCTCTCGAGCAGCTTGATTTTTTCGGCATCGATACAATCGGGCCTAGTACCTACGGCAAAACCCACCACGTCTGTGGTATTGACCGAGAGTGCTTCGTCGTACATCATTTTGAGGTAATGCACTGGCGCATAAGTATTGGTATTGGGCTGAAAATAGATGATAAATTTCTCTGCTCGATAAGAGTTACGCGCTCTTTCGATGCTTTGCTCTACCTGTTCTCGAATGGTGGGCAGCTTGCGCGAAAGTTCGGGCGTAAAAGAATCGACATTGCAATAGGTACAGCCTCCAAAGCCCTTGCTGCCATCGCGGTTGGGACAGGTAAAGCCACCATCAACAATGACTTTGAATACGCGCTGGCCATTATATTTTTCGCGCAGGTGTGTACCGTAATTGTTGTAGTTTTTAAAACCTAAGTCTAGTGCTGTGCCCATTTAGGGCAAAGATACGGAATTAGTTGCGGATGGCGCAATGCCAAGCATACGAGCGAAGGACACTTGCGGGGTTTAAAAAACCTCGCAAGTGTATTTGCCATTAATTAGCTCCAGCAGTCTTATTTCTATTGATATAAAAATAGACAGGAACCCCCAGCAAAACGATCAAAAGTCCAGGCCAGGTATATTGTTGCTTATAAATGAGGAGCAAAATGCAGAATGCGGCACCGATCAACAAATAAATGATCGGCGTAACCGGGTACAGCCAAGTTTTATAAGGCCGATCCAGCTTAGGCTGTTTAATTCTTAAATAGATCACGCCAAAAACGGTAATCATATAAAATAGCACGATAACAAAAGAAATCATATCCAACAGGTTACCATATTGTCCGCTTAAGCATAATACCGATGCCCAAGCCCCCTGCATCCAAAGTGATTTTTCCGGAACTCCATTCTTGTTGTTGTCGAGGGCCGATTTAAAGAACATCCCGTCTTTGGCCATGGTTTGGAATACCCGTGCACCCGCCAATACAATTCCATTGACACAACCAAAAGTAGAGATCATAACGAGTACGGCCATCACAATGGTCCCGATGCCATTACCGAAAATCTGCTCTGAGACTACCACGGCTACCCTGTCGTTAGGGGCAAAGGCAATACCATCTCTATTCAAGGTATTGAGGTATACGAAATTCACCAATAAATAGAGGATCATGACCACCGAAGTGCCCAAAACCATAGAGCGCACTACATTTTTCTTTGGGTTTTCGATTTCTCCCGAAACAAAAGTTACGTTTTCCCAAGCCACGCTAGAGAATACCGAACCAACCATTGCTGCGGCAATCCCTCCCATGATGGTCATTCCAGAAATAGATTCCCATCCAGACTTTAAGAAGTTTCCGCTTACATCCGTTTTAAGGTTATTGAAAGCGTTCCATCCAAAGCTCATGTTCTCTGTCCAGAAATTGCTTTTCACCAAAAGAAAGCCTAAAACAATCAAGCCGATCAAGGCCACGATTTTGGATCCTGTAAAAATATTCTGCAGCCATTTTCCGCTCTCAACGCCCTTGGTGTTGATATAGGTTAGCAGCAAAATAACTGCGATAGCCAAAATCTGTATCCAAGTGATTTTATAGCCTCCACTTTGAAAAATTGGGGCAGCGTCATTCAAAGCAGGCACGAGATAAGCCGTAAATTTACCAAAGGCTACGGCTACGGCGGCAATAGTGCCTGTTTGGATTACAGTAAACAAACCCCAGCCATAGAGAAACCCCATCATTCTACCGAAAATTTCTTTCAGATAAGTGTATTGTCCTCCTGCCTTGGGAAACATCGAAGAAAGCTCTCCATAGGAAATTGCGGCAGCGATTGTCATCACACCAGTGATCAACCAAACCACAATGAGCCAATAGCCAGCGCCCAAATTCCGCATGATATCGGCACTTACAATAAAAATACCGCTTCCGATCATTGAGCCCATTACGAGCATAGCCCCGTCAAAAAGCCCTAGTTTCTTCTTCAGAGGACCTTCTTCTTTTTGTTTTTCCATGTTCAGTTTTTAGTTTGTTTTGGTTTAAGTTTAGCTTATATTGGGCTAATATATATAAAAAACACCTAATCGGCCAACGATGTATTTAGTTGTCAAACCGCAATCGGAAAATGTTAACAATCATTTTCATAAAAATTTGGTTATTAGCTAAACACGATTATTTTTGTGACCCTTGTATTATTTTTATTTCACAACTAAACAACCAAATTATAAATTAAACTATGGATTTTTTACAAAACAATTTAATCTATGCTATCCCACTTTTGGGCATCATTGGCATCTTGGTGATGGCGGTTAAGAGCGCATGGGTAAGCAAGCAAAATGCCGGCGATGCCAATATGCAGGAACTTGCCGGACACATTGCCAACGGCGCCATGGCCTTTTTAAAGGCAGAATGGAAAATTCTGAGCTTTTTTGTGCTCATTGCAGGCTGTCTTTTGGCCTATTCAGGTTCTGTTCAAGAAATCAATGGCCGCCCGATGCACTCGAGCTGGGTTATTGCCATTGCGTTTGTAATCGGCGCCGTTTTCTCTGCCTTGGCGGGTTATATCGGCATGAAAGCCGCTACCAAAGCCAACGTTCGTACGACACAGGCTGCCAGAACCAGTTTAAAGCAGGCCTTAAAAGTAAGTTTCACAGGCGGTACTGTAATGGGCCTAGGCGTTGCCGGGCTCGCTATCTTGGGATTAGGTAGTTTATTTATTGTTTTCCTGGCCATGTTTAAGGTAATCGGTCCCGATGGAATCGACACCATCCACATGAAAACCGCTATTGAAGTATTAACCGGGTTCTCTTTGGGTGCCGAGTCAATTGCCCTGTTTGCAAGGGTTGGTGGCGGTATTTACACCAAAGCGGCCGATGTAGGTGCCGACTTGGTAGGCAAGGTTGAAGCTGGCATTCCTGAAGATGATGTACGTAACCCTGCTACCATTGCCGATAACGTAGGTGATAATGTGGGCGACGTTGCAGGCATGGGTGCCGACTTGTTCGGTTCTTACGTGGCCACCATCTTGGCTACCATGGTTTTGGGCCAAGAGATTACCGTTACCGATAAATTTGGTGGCATGTCGCCTATCCTTTTACCCATGGTAATTTGTGGACTAGGCATTATCTTTTCAATTATCGGCACCTGGTTTGTAACCATTAAAGACGAAAAATCAAACGTTCAGAGCGCCTTGAATTTGGGCAACTGGTCGTCTATCATTATAACCGCCATTGCTTCTTTCTTCATTGTAAACTGGATGCTTCCAGAAACCTTGGTTTTGCGTGGCTATCAGTTTTCGAGCATCAACGTATTTTATGCCATTACCGTAGGCTTGGTAGTGGGTGCCATTATGAGTTTTGTAACCGAATACTACACTGCCATGGGCAAAGGCCCGGTAAATTCGATTATTCAGCAATCTTCAACCGGTCACGCTACCAACATTATCGGCGGTTTATCGGTAGGGATGAAATCGACTGTTATTCCAATACTGGTATTGGCTGGGGGCATCGTGACTTCTTATTATTTTGCAGGCCTATACGGCGTAGCTATCGCCGCTGCCGGCATGATGGCTACTACGGCCATGCAATTGGCGATTGATGCTTTTGGGCCAATTGCAGATAATGCAGGTGGTATTGCCGAAATGAGCCAATTGCCACCTGAAGTTCGTGAGCGTACCGATAACCTAGATGCAGTAGGCAATACCACAGCCGCAACCGGAAAAGGCTTTGCCATTGCTTCGGCGGCCTTAACTTCATTGGCTTTATTTGCGGCGTTTGTAGGCATTGCTGGTATTTCGGCCATCGACATCTACAAGGCGCCTGTATTGGCTGGTTTATTTGTAGGCGGCATGATTCCTTTTATTTTCTCGGCCTTGTGTATCCAGGCAGTGGGCAAAGCGGCCATGGACATGGTACAGGAAGTTCGTCGCCAGTTCCGCGAAATTCCTGGCATTATGGAGTATAAGGCCAAACCGGAATACGAGAAGTGCGTGGCTATTTCTACCCAAGCTTCTATCCGCGAAATGCTTTTGCCGGGCGCCATTGCCCTAATTACACCGGTAATTGTAGGCTTTGTATTTGGTCCGGAGGTATTGGGTGGCTTATTGGCTGGTGTTACCGTTTCGGGTGTATTGATGGGTATTTTCCAATCAAACGCTGGTGGTGCCTGGGACAATGCCAAAAAATCTTTCGAAAAAGGCGTTGAAATCAACGGTGAAATGTACTACAAAAAATCGGAGCCGCACAAAGCTTCAGTAACCGGCGATACCGTTGGTGACCCATTTAAGGATACTTCAGGCCCATCGATGAATATTTTAATCAAGCTGATGTCTATCGTTTCTTTAGTCATTGCCCCCTATATTGTTGGCATTACGCCGCCTGGAATGACTGCTTCGATCCGCACGGCTACCAAGGAAGTGCAACTGGCAAAGAATGCTGTCGCCATCAAAAATAGCACTAACACAACAACACATCATTAATATTACCAAATAAAGGGGGTTTTGAAGAAAAATCCCCTTTAATTTTACATTATTTTTATTTAGGTTTGAACCTTTAATAAACTGAAAAACTTATTGAAACACTTTAACTAAACTTAAACTATGAATTTTAGAAAGTCTATCGACTTACTTACAAAAGAGGCGGAGGAAAGTGGAGAAGGCACGCTGAAGCGGACCCTGGGGCCAGTTAACCTGGTAGCCTTGGGTATCGGTGCCATTATCGGTGCAGGTCTCTTTTCCATCACCGGTTCTGCCGCTGCTAACAACGCAGGTCCGGCGATTACCATTTCATTTATTATTGCGGCTATCGGCTGTGCTTTTGCTGGTTTATGTTATGCAGAATTTGCATCGATGATTCCGGTTGCAGGTAGTGCCTATACCTATTCTTACGCCACCATGGGCGAGTTTATCGCTTGGATCATTGGCTGGGATTTGGTACTGGAATACGCCGTAGGTGCAGCCACTGTATCCATCAGCTGGAGCCGCTACCTGGTCAAGTTCCTGCAGTATTTCGACATACACCTGCCCGCGCAGATGGTCATGTCGCCGTTTGATACCGCTACCTTGGCCGATGGTTCAATCGTATCAGGCGTAATCAACCTGCCAGCAGTGTTCATTGTAGTATTGATGTCTTTAATCTTGATTAAAGGAACCAAAGAATCAGCCATCATCAACGGTTTAATTGTAGCCATTAAAGTAGTTATCGTTATGATTTTCATCTTCTTGGGATGGAAATACATCAACACCGAAAACTTTACGCCTTATATCCCTAACAACACCGGCAAATTTGGCGAGTATGGCATATCTGGTATCATTAGAGCTGCCGGTATCGTATTCTTCGCCTATATTGGTTTCGATGCGGTATCTACTGCAGCTCAGGAAGCCAAAAACCCTAAGAAAGACATGCCTATCGGCATCTTGGTATCGTTGTTCATCTGTACCATCCTTTACATCTTGTTTGCCCACGTTATGACCGGCGTAGCTAACTATGAGTTGTTTAAAGGCCAAGATGGTATTGCTCCGGTAGCTGTAGCGATCGACAACATGGGCGTTAAAAATGCGGCTGGCGTTGTTGCTCCTGCTTATCCTTGGTTAAACAAAGCGATCATCCTGGCTATCTTGGGCGGTTATGCTTCGGTAATCCTGGTGATGCTAATGGGCCAATCGAGGGTATTCTTCTCGATGAGTAAAGACGGCTTGTTGCCAAAAGTATTCTCAAGCGTACACCCTAAATTCAGTACTCCTGCAAAAAGCAACTTATTGTTTATGGTGTTTGTAAGCTTGTTCGCTGCATTCGTTCCTGCACGTGTGGTAGGCGAAATGACCAGTATCGGAACCTTGTTTGCCTTTATCTTGGTGTGTATCGGTATCATGATCCTAAGAAAACGCATGCCAGATTTGCCAAGAGCATTTAAAGTTCCTTTGGTTCCTTTGGTTCCTATTTTAGGTGTAGCGGTTTGTTTGGGCATGATGGTGTTCTTGCCATTGGATACCTGGGTACGTTTATTGGTATGGATGATTATCGGTATCAACGTATACTTGTTCTACGGCATTAAGCACAGTGCCCTTTCAGACAACCTGAAGGCAACGATGATGAAAAGCAGCAAAACTGTTTCTTATGTAGGTTTGGCATTGGCAGCGCTGCTTATTGTGGTAGCCATTTTGCACCACCACCTCTCGTTAGAAGCCATGAAAGTTGATGCCACTGCCAGTGCAGATGTTGGCCTTTACTACTTCTCGTTAGGCTTTGCCTTACTACACTTGATTATTTATGGCTACAGGTTAGCAACTGTTAACCAGGTAGAACCTAAATAGATTTAACAAAAATCATACAAAAAAGCCCCGGTAATTTATCGGGGCTTTTTTATTTTAGGCTTATCCCTAAGCGAACGAACTTGCTTGTTGTTGTAAAGTTTACCTTATATTTTCATTTAAAGCCTTAACTTTGTCACAAAATCATTACCGCTATGCCATTCGACTTCAGCCAAATCCTTTCTACCACCATGGTTCTTTTTGCCATTATCGATATTTTGGGCTCTATTCCCATCATTATCGAACTGCGCAAGAAAGCCGGCCACATCCAATCAGAAAAGGCAGCCATTGTAGCCACCGCCTTAATGATCACCTTTTTGTTTGCCGGCAAAACCTTGCTCAGCGTTATCGGGGTTGATGTCGAATCGTTTGCTATTGCAGGTTCGTTTGTCATCTTTGCCTTGGCTATGGAAATGGTTTTGGGCCTGACCTTGTTCAAAGAAGAATCGCCCGATACGGTTTCAATTGTGCCACTTGCCTTTCCGCTCATTGCTGGCGCCGGCACCATGACAACCCTCCTATCGCTGAAAACCGAATACGCTACACAAAACATCATTGTAGGCATTATCCTTAACATGCTCTTCGTTTATTTTGTGCTGAAAAACACCAACCGGTTAGAAAAACTGTTCGGCAAAACAGGCTTAAATATTTTAAGGAAGGCTTTTGGGATTATCCTTTTGGCCATTGCGATCAAACTGTTCAGAACGAATACAGGGCTTTAGTTGGGAGGGCTTGGTTAAAAGTGAAAAGTTGAAAGTTGAAAGTTCAAAGTTCAAAGTTGAGAGTTTTAAGCAAGGGGGTTATTGCGAGTCGTTAACACGGGAGAAATCCATTCCACACTGGAGGAATACCCGAAGAGCGGGTGATCGATTACGGCTTTCGGTTTAGTTCTTGAACAATCCCTTAATGCGCCTAAATGGTTTAAAACTCACACAAAGCAGGAAGCAAACAAAATTGTCGGTTGCCAATCAACGGTCAAACAATACAAAATTTCCTCAGCGATTAGCTGCCACGAAAATATAAGCTTAGCAGATGTAACCTTTTTTGATTAGCTTAGTCAAACAGTAAATCAGATCACCGAAATGAACAATTTTGAACAATTTACGGTTATCATCGGCGTTCTTGCCGTTATCTTCGAAGGCATCAGGCATTTGAAGGAGAAACTCTTTGGCCGAAAGCATAGCCACTAGCCTACTGTTTACTGTTTGATAAGCCTGGCCACAAACATGCTGTCGGCTTGGTGCGCATACCCTTTAATCAGTTCCATTTTTTCGAGTTTGAGGTCGAAGTTTTTGGTTAAGTAATCAACCATATCTTCATTCTCGGCCTTAAACACAGAGCAGGTCATGTAAAGCAGCGGTTTGCCTTTTTTGAGGTATTTAATTACGCTACCGGCGATGGCCTTTTGTAATTTATTGTAGTTGGCTACTTTGTGGTCTTCAAAAAAGCAGAGCATTTCTGGCGTACGGCCCCAAGTACCCGAACCCGAGCAGGGTGCATCGACCAAAATGCCATCAAACTCATAATGGTGTAATACCTGATCGTTATTCTGCAACAGATCGATCACTTTTTGATGGTATTTCTTGATTCCGGCCAACTGAAAGCGCTCCTGCAGGTTGCCCAAGCTAGTTGCCCGCACATCGCTGACCAGCAATTCGATTTGTGGCTCCAAACTATGCAACAATAACGACTTTCCGCCGGATGCGGCACAGCAGTCCCACCAATAATCACCAGCTCGGGGCTCAAAATAATTGCCTGTTAGCTGCGATGAAAAGTCCTGTACCTGATATAGGCGTTCATCACTGATCAGTTGTTCCAATTTGGTGCCGTTGGGCAAAGCCAGGGTGACAGGTCCAACTTCCCTAGGTGTTACCCCTTGGGCTTTCAGCTGGTTAATAACGGCCTGGATATGCGTTTCCTTCACTCGGATAAACAAATCGGGCTGTACAAAGAAAGAGGTATAAAAAGCAGTGGCATCAATGCCTGCCGACAGTTCGGGTTTGAATGTAAAAACATCGGTGAGCTTAAATGCCGGATATTTCTTTTGGATGAGGGCAATTTTATCGGCTAGCGCAAGTGCAAAGGCATCTTCAAGTTCGGGCAGTTGGCTGGCCACCACGAGGCTTGGCGTTTCGTTGCACAGAAAATCGGCAATAGCCAGCCTTTCCATGGTCTTTAATTTGCCCAAAGCCTTGCCCAACCTAAAATAACTGTACAGATAGCGTGTAGCCCACCTGCGGTCTGACGACCCCATCTGCTTGTTTTGCTTAAAATAGGCAAACAGGTAACGATGCAGGGGCAATACGCCATCGTAGCTGTCTAACAGCTGCTCAAAGGCCCTGATTTGATGTTCTACTTTCATGTTTGAGGATTAATCGACCACAATTAAGTTAAGGTTTTTGAATTGCAGCAACATCAAATCTTTATTCACATAGCCATATTGCGGATGATACTCGAATTCGAAATTGTTGTGCAGGCCCCTATATTTCTCCTTTGTCAGGTAATCGAGGTAGCTTTCGCCATGTTTAGCCAATAATTTTCCGAAATAAAAACCAATATCGAAACCTTTAAACGAGTACTCGCTGGGTTCAAAACTAAATTCGGCACGGTATTTTTTGACAAAGCTGATAACCGCTGCGCTTTTATAATCGATACGATAAGAGGAGCTGATGATGGTATTGAGGTTTTGCAGCTGTTCAATGTTGTAGTTCTGCTTTGCCCAATTGGGATGGCCAAAGAGATTAAGCTCGTAACCTCCGGTTTTTAGGTTTTTAAGCTTAGCCAACTTATCGATACTTGGCGCTACAAAAGCCAGTTCTGACGAACAAATAACCACGGCATATTTCTTGCCTTTGATCATCCGTGTTTCGAACGCGTAGGCCGATGTAAATTCCTGTACTACGTAATTTGGATATTGTTGCTTAAACCGCTCGCGCAAAGGTGTAGCAAATTGCTCGTCGGCCGTTTTTTTCGGGTTGATCAGTACCACGATGCTGTTGTTGGCCTGGTAATGCTCGGCAATATAATCGGCTATTTTAACGGCATGCTGATCGATATTATTCACTATCGAAATCAGCTTTGGGTTATTAAACTCGCTAGGCCTCGAAGCGGCCAGAGGCGATACCATGGCTATATCGTTGGCCATCGAATAGGTCGACAAATATTTCAGGCCTTCTGGAAAAACCGGGCCGATAATGAGGTTGCTGTTTTTGAGGCTGCCTTTTTTCAGCAAGGCTGCCAATTGGCTATTATCGTCGCGGGTATCAAAAACATCGAGCTTAAAATTGAGCCCCAGGGCCGTAGCCGAATCGATACCCAGCTTTACGCCCTGGTAAAAATCGATAGCCATATTGGCCCTGTCCAGCTGCGCTTTTGTTGCCGTTTTGAGGTTGATTTCGTTCAGCTTAAAAGGAATGAGCAAGGCAATATCGGCCTGGGTAAATTTCTTTACGGGCTTCTCCGCCTTGGCCACATTGGTTTCGGCACCAGGCTTTTTAACCGTATTGTTTACTTTGGGCGAACAAGCTGCTGCAAGCAAAATCAACAACGCACCAATCAGTTTGAAGTATTTGGTCATATTTGATGATGATGTAATGTTCCGTACCTAAAGCAGATACGGAAACTGAAAACTGCCAACTGAGAACGGTTAACCTAGCTTACTCCCATTCAATGGTTGCCGGTGGTTTAGAGCTGATATCGTAAACAACACGGTTTATTCCTTTTACCTTATTGATGATTTCGTTAGAGATTTTAGCCAGTACCGGATAAGGCAAGTGGCACCAGTCGGCCGTCATTCCATCAACCGACTCAACTGCGCGAAGGCAGATTACGTTTTCGTAGGTACGCTCGTCGCCCATTACTCCTACCGACTGTACCGGCAAGAAAATAGCGCCGGCTTGCCATACATTATCGTACAGTCCGGCTTCTTTCAGGTTGTTGATGTAAATGGCATCCGCCTCTTGTAAAATAGCTACTTTTTCTGCTGTTACATCGCCCAAAATCCTAATGGCCAAACCTGGACCAGGGAAAGGGTGACGACCCAAGATAAAGCCTTCTATGCCTAGGGTTTTACCTACTCTTCTTACTTCGTCCTTAAACAAGGTATTAAGCGGTTCAACCACTTTCAGTTTCATAAAATCGGGCAAACCGCCTACGTTATGATGCGATTTGATGGTTGCCGAAGGTCCTTTTACCGACACCGACTCGATAACGTCGGGATAAATGGTACCCTGCGCTAGCCAGGTTACATCTTTTACCTCGTGTGCGGCATCGTCAAAAACCTCGATAAATACACGGCCTATAATTTTACGTTTTTGTTCAGGATCTTTAACGCCTGCCAATTGGCTTAAGAAGCGCTCTTTGGCATCGATGCCTTTGATGTTGAGGCCCATGTGCTGGTATTGCTCCAAAACGCTTTCAAACTCGCCTTTGCGCAACAAGCCGTTGTCAACAAAAATACAGTGCAGGTTGGTACCGATGGCTTTGTGCAACAGAATGGCAGCCACGCTAGAATCAACGCCTCCCGATAGGCCCAAAACCACCTTGTCATTACCCAATTGCTTTTTCAGCGCCTCGATAGTGGTTTCTACAAAAGCATCTGCGGTCCAATCTTGGGCACAGCCACAAATATCGACCAAGAAATTTTCGAGCAGGATTTTGCCATCTGTGCTATGCGTTACTTCCGGGTGGAACTGGATGGCGTAGGTTTGGGTGTCTTTTACCTGATAGCCTGCAACTTTTACTTCGGCCGTACTGGCAATGATTTCGAAATTATCAGGTACTTTGGTAATGGTATCGCCATGGCTCATCCACACCTGCGAATCGATATTGATGCCTTTAAACAATTTGTTCTGTTGATTTACAAAATTCAAGTTGGCCCGGCCATACTCTCTGGTAGACGATGCCTGCACATCGCCGCCGCTTTGTTGCGCAATGAACTGTGCACCATAACAAACCGCCAGCAAAGGATAGTTTTTAAACAAGTTAAGGTCTACATAAGGCGCATCATTCTGGCGAACCGAGTAAGGGCTGCCCGAAAGGATAATGCCTTTTACGGTAGAGTCTATTTCTGGAATGTGGTTGAAAGGGTGGATTTCACAGTAAACATTAAGTTCGCGAACACGACGTGCAATGAGCTGGGTAAACTGCGAACCAAAATCGAGTATGATGATTTTTTCTAGCATGGGCAAAGATAGGCTTTTTAGTTGATTTTCACAGCGAAAAATCGAACGTTAATTTAAGGTGCATGACATGGAATTAGCTTTACCGGGATTTAAGATTTGGGAACCATGAGGCCCGAAAAACTCAACGTTATAAGCCGGCAATCAAGCCGATTTGGAATCTTGCGGCAAAACTTCCGTCTTTACGCCAAACCGGTTCAAAAAATCAACGCCCTCATCACTGGCCAAACCTTTGTAGGCCGCATACGAATCTTTAAAATACACCCTTTTGATACCCGACGAAAGAATAAGACGGGCACAGGCAATACACGGCGACAAAGTGGTATAAAGGGTAGCTCCTTCTAGTTTAGAGCCATTTTTGATGGCATAGAGAATGGCATTTTCTTCGGCATGCAACGCCAACGAGCAGGAACCTTTGCTATCGCGGGCGCAACCTGTTCCTGGCCATTCCTCATCGCAGTTATGGGTGCCCGAAGGCGGGCCGTTATAACCGATAGAGATAATCCGGGTATCTTTGGTCAATACCGCCCCAACATGGGCCCGCACACAATGTGAGCGGGCAGCCAGGTCTGAGGCTAAATTCATGAAAATCTGATGGAAAGACGGTTTATCCATATGTAAATACAATCGCTTAAAATTATTTTCTTTGACCTACCCGGTGTCCGTAAACAGCAAAATAAAGGATATAGAAATAGCAAGGCATCATGCTTACGAAAAACGCAAGCTGAAAGTGCATGCCGGCCACATCCTTTAAATAACCATATAACAATGGCCAAATTGCCCCTCCGGCAATGCCCATAATCATAATGGCCGATCCGGTTTTGGTAAACTTGCCCAAGCCTTTGATGCCCAGCGGAAATATAGCCGGCCACATCAATGAGTTGGCCAAGCCTAGCAGGGCTACAAATATAACGGAGGTATAGCCACTTGACAAATAAGCCGCTGCAGTAAACAGCAATCCCAAAAATGCACAGATCTTCAAGGCCGCTTGCTGGGTAAGGTATTTGGGAATGGCAATGATCCCGATGACATAGCCCACCAACATGCCACTGAGCGTAAGTGTGGTGAGGTACTTGCTTACATCGGCACTGATACCCAATTGCTTGCCGTAGGTGCCGATAATATCGCCTGCCATTACTTCGGCCGCTACATAGACAAAGATACAGAAGGCACCCAAAAACAGGTGCGGAAACTGAAAAATGCTTGTCTTAGCCACATGCGTGCTTTCATCTTCTACCACTTCTTCTTTATCTACATCGATTTCTGGCAGGTTAGAGAACCTGATAAACAAGGCAAATAAAGAGAATACAATAGCCAAAACGATATAAGGTGTATAAACCCTGTTCAATACTTCACCAAGCAACGTCTCCTTTTCTGCCAGCGTAGTGGCGACATTGCTAATCTTGGCTTCGATAGCCGATGCGTTTTTCAAAAAGATGGACCCCATGATGATCGGCACAATGATCCCCGCAAATTTATTGCAAAGCCCCATGATGCTGATCCGCTTAGCTGCACTTTCTATCGGCCCGATGATGCTGATGTAAGGATTTGAAGCAGTTTGCAGCAAGGATAAGGCCGCACCCTGAATAAAAATACCCGTTAAAAACAGGCCAAAGCTTCGGCTACTGGCAGCCGGAATAAAAATCAGGGAGCCGATGCCCCTGTCTCTTATACACATCTGAAAGGGGGGGGGGGGGGGGGGGGGGGGGGGGGGGGGGGGGGGGGGGGGGGGGGGGGGGGGGGGGGGGGGGGGGGGGGGGGGGGGGGGGGGGGGGGGGGGGGGGGGGGGGGGGGGGGGGGGGGGGG
>NZ_JAELUC010000088.1 GCF_016429155.1 Pedobacter sp. ASV12
CCCCCCCCCCCCCCCCCCCCCCCCCCCCCCCCCCCCCCCCCCCCCCCCCCCCCCTTTTCAAGCAGAAGACGGCATACGCGATCATGAGTACTGTCTCGTGGGCTCGGAGATGTGTATAAGAGACAGGGTTTCGGCATTATACAATAAGGCATCGGCCGGACTATTACCCGGGTCGCGATGAAGGAACTCTATATATTTATCATAGGTAGCATTTATGGCTATCCTAGCAATGCTGTATTTGGAAAAATTCGCAAAGAAGTAATTATCTGATGCCGGCACTAATGTATAAAAAGTGAATCCCTTACTATCTTTCTTTCTTAAAAACTTTTGTAAGCTTAGATAAAACCCTTTACTATATATTTTATCAAATTCAAACCCTGTATATATTGAAAACTCTTTAGTGAAAGGATTTTCAACAATATCTATTTCTTTCTTAAAGACTCGCTTTAATTCATTAGTCGCATCGATGTATTCTTGCTCCGAATCAATAAACTCCAACATTAATTATTTCCTCCATTTAATCTTATTTTTAAAATCGGCTGCTTTGTTCCATTGCTATAATCTGCGGAAGGACCTGATGTTCCGCGAGATGTTTGCGGGCTTTCTCTCACAGAATATTTCGCTTCACCTTTCGTATAATTTATAACCCTTCCATCTTTACTCACTGTTTTAGTAAAACCGGATTTTTCCAGGTTCGTACCAAATTCCCCTGAGTTAACATTAGTTTTGATATTCCTAAGACTATTTTTTCCGGTTGCTTCCAGGTATTCTGATGATTTAGCCGCTCCTTGGGTGGCTTTAGCAAGCTGACCAGCCTCTTCGGCAACCTTGGCACCTCTTCTTATGCCATTAACAGCATCAATAGCCAAACCCGCCCCTTTACTTCCTACGGCTCCTTCAGCTATACCGTATAAAACTTGTCCTACAACTTCTCCCTTCTCTCCTGCATTTCCATTTACAAGCTTATCCATTCCACCCGAAACAGCATTGTTGAAGCCTTCAACGGCTCCCGAGGTATTTGTCCCCAATTTAGCATCAAGCAAGGGAAGTGTAGATGAGCCTGCTGGGCCTTGGGACATTGCCATACCTAATGCCAAGTTGCCCGTTGCCTTCCAGGTTTCACCCTTCCAAGCCCCATCGGTTACAAAATTCCAAGTTCCTTTCGCCCCTGTTGCAATGCCTCGTCCTACCCCCTTTATAAAGTTCCATGCATCATCGCCAGGACCATCAGGCAACCTTCCATCCGGATCGGTAAGCATGATGGGGTTATTAAACACATAGATATAAGGCGAGGTGCTTTCTTGCCCTGCTTCGACCAACGGATCCACCACGTTCACCTTCCAATTACCGGGTCGTAGAACCTTGCACCGTAGTCGTAAGCCTCCAGCTCGTACTGCAGCTCCTTGCCGTTGTACAGGTACTTGTTCTCCAGCGATACGGGGCTACCTGCGGACTTCCTCAGGCCGAACGGATAGTAGTTATCCTCCTGTAGCTTGCGCGCCGCACCGCCGTAGATGTCGAAGGTATAGCGTACGTTGCCCAGGTTGTCGGCCAAATTGTAATGATAAGTATAGGTTCCTCCATTGTTCTGCGCCTTGCCCGCCTCGGTCTGGATGAGGTCTATGGTGCCGTTTGTATACTGGACACCGTCAACATAGTCCGTAAAGGTTCCACTCACCGTGTTTGCCTTCCCCAGCTTGGCTCCAGTGGCGTCGTAAAGGTAAGCCAGGCTGATGCCCCCGCCCGATATCGTTGTTTATTAAGGTTTTATTTTTTTGGTCTTTTGCATTGCTGTACACTAATAACAAAATCTCATGTCATCATTTAGAGGTCTATGGTCTTCAATACCTCTTTGCTGATCCAAAATTTTCTTCTCCCAATTTCTACCTTTTGGCACATTTTCTTTATAAAACGGACAAGCTCTCCATAATAGCCCTTAAGTTCATTTGGAACCTTAAACTCTTCATAGCTATCATAATGTATGAATTTCTCATAATAGTCGATTATGCTAACTTTGTAGGGTATTGTAGCATCTTCCGCATAACCCAAATAGAACGAGGCATCGATATAAGGCCCTCCTTTCCTTTGGTATACAGAATATTTGGGTTCTTCAAAGAACCTGTTTTTCGATACGACCAAAGGCTCCATTATAAAGCTGTCATCTATTAAAAAAAACCTATATTTTTATCTTTCAAATATTTGAAGAATTCTATTGTATCTCTTAATACCTCGTATTCTTCTGTTTCATACAAAAGGTCTGGGATTATCTTTGTACCTTTTGAAAGGATATAATTAATCACGGTTGCTCTTTCCTCGTCGCTGATGTAAAATTCGAATCTTGCCATGGGTCAATCTTCTGTAATGCATATGATTTTTTATTTAATAATAACAAGATTAATCTCCTTTGCGAGATCGGATTAAATACTTTAACATATATTACTTAGATAGAATATTTAATCATCAAAAGAGTAGTCTATTTTTTCTCTGTTTAGGACTTTCTTTGCTTTCTCAATAATATCATTTATAGCTAGTTTATTTGCAAAAAGCTGTAAGCTTGTTTCCACATCTCCTCCATCTCCTCCGATTTTTAAGAATATCCCATCAATTGCATAGTCTCTAATTATAGCTAAGTGATCCAAACAATCTAATCTACCGGTAAGATATCTATCATATACTTGGGCTTGAACCTGATTTTCGAGTAAATCTTTATTGCTCAATATCATAATACTATTTGCGCTATTATAAAGAGTCTCAAAAATTTCTTTTGCATACGGTGGCTTTACTTTGGCTATTGCTATAATTAATGATTCCGTTTGACTAATGTCTCTTTCAAATGAAATATACTCTCCACCAAAAGCTTGTTTTGAAAAAATTCCTTTGTAGCTTTTCAGCTTACTTTTAGGAGAAGGTCCTTGTTCAATAACCAAAATATAGGAGGCCAAACCCATCTCTTCTAAATAATTTAGAACAAAGCGTTCAAAACCCTTTCCAATAGCCTCTCTTTTTTCCAAACTTCCCTGAGATCCAGGAAATATGAACTCCGCTACCTCTATCGATTCAAATTTTGTTTGTTCTTTGATTCTACTTGGATCATAGCAATCAACTATATTCCAAGCATTGATTTCTCTAGCATGATTTAAAATATTTGAGTATTTTTTTATTTTAACGTTTATTGTCATTTTAAAAATTTCTAATTTTTTATAACATTATGATGTTGGTCTAGTTTCTTTCCCGCTTCACCTGCATTAAAATGTTCTCCTTGGCTTCCACCATCTTTATATAATCTAGCATTATCTTTTCTGATTTGAACTTTTTTGCCCTTACTATTGGTATATTGAGATACCTTTAATGACTTATTAGTGCCTTTTTCTTGAACTTTAAATGTTTTCTCAGGCTGTTGACTTCTTGGTACTCCATTTTGGTCTTTTGCATTTCTGTATGCCTCCTTATTGGTGTTACTATTTGTGTCTTTTTTCCCATCAAATTTCTCTTTTTTACTGTTATTCTGGTTATCACTACTGCTAGCATATCCTTTCTGCTTATTCTTCAAGGCATTTGCCATTATAAAAGAACCCGCGGCAAGTTCTACAGCACCTTTTCCTAATAATATTCCAGAACCTGTTGCCGAAACGCCGGCTACTGGCGTACCTACTCCTGTTAAAGCCAATCCGCCTGAAGCAAGCAACCCTGTCCCTCCAGCGGCTACATTTATGGTTCCATCTGCCATAAGACCGGCAGCTACAACCAGAGAGATATTGTCTGCATTTCTAAGAGCCTGATTATAATCATTTACGTTTTTCGGCTTGTATTGACTTCTAAAATTTGAGCCTAAAACATTGTCTGCAAAACCAGTAAGGTAGCCCATAATTTTATCCCCAGGCCCCTCGCCGTTTTTATCTTCATATCTCACAGGGTCGTTCCCTGCATAAAGATAACCAGACCAGTTCACATAGGTTTCAGCTTGAGGGTCAATCGTTGTAAAACGTCCTATGTATGGATCATAGAGCCTTGCGCCATAATCATACTGCCCCAGTTCTTCTTGTAATTCTTTACCATTATAAAGATATTTATTATTACCTGAAAAATCTATCTTTCTTAATCCAAAAGGATAATAGTTATCCGCTTGTCTCTGCTGGAGATTTCCAGCAGTTGGATGTTTGTAAAAACTATAACGAACGTTGCCAAGGTGATCAGTCAGGTTATATTCATAACTATAGGTGCTCCCATTATTTCTGGCAATACCATTCTCGGTCTGGATAAAGTCTATACTACCGTTAAGATATTGAATGCCATCGATATAGTCAACCGTCTCTGAAGTGGTATTATTTATCTTTTTTAGCTTAGTTCCAATGGCATCATATATGTAATTTAGATTTACACCTGTTTTTACCACACTTGTTGGAAGATTCAAATAGTTATACGTAATTGTCGCTCCATTTCTTCCATCAGTAATGGTATTTCCATTACCATCATAAGTATAAGTCCCTGTAGCTAATGGCCCTCCGTTTATAGCAATCAGCTTATTCCCGATATAACTATAAGAACCAGCAATACCGCCATCTCGACTTAATGAGGTAATATTTCCCATATTATCATAGGTAAGCGTTTCGCTCATGGCAATTCCAGAACTAGATCCATTAGTTAAACGGTTCAATTTGTCATAACCATAAACAAAGGCGTTTGGAAAACTATTTCCCGAGCCCCAAAGTTGGCCAGAGATATTCCCATTATATTGTGGCACCGTACCATCTTCATATTTCAACAACATGCTGAACTGGTTTGAGATTGTGCTTTTAGGCCAATCTCGTTCATTAAAAGTAAAATCGCTATGTTGCAAGAAATTCATACCTCCATCGGTGCTATGCAAGCTTCTTCTAACTAGTTGGCTGATTTCATTATAATCATCCTTGCTCAATATAACTTCACCTTGAAGATTGATATCCTCTTTTGTCAATATTTTACGTCCCAAATGATCATAAGTATAAGCATTGGCAATAACGGTCGTGTTGACACCTTTTACATGCGCACGCTCCGTGCTAGTCAGTTCGCTAGCAAAGTTCCAGGTATTTGTTACTCGATCGGTGCCTCCCAGGTGGTTCTGGGCTATGGTTTCCTTAACCCGGCCATCCTCGTCGTAATAGGTCAACGCCCATTCTGAGCCTGCGCCGTCGTCATGATAAACTCTTGTGCCTGTCTCCAGTCCCCTTGTCTTCGTGCTTATCGACGATGACGGAGGCAATGTAGCGCCCATGCCCAAGAACGAATAGTCATCGTAATAACTTAGCACAGCCCATTTGGAGATGCCGGCAGTTGGAATGGCATTGTTGGTATAGTCCGTGGTCCCGTTGCTTTCCCTTTCCTCCCAAAGGCGGGACTGCCCGTCGATGCTCCATTGCCAGGCGTCCCTCGAAGAGCCGCTGGCCAGTATGCCCGTAATCACGGTCCTGCCCAGCGCGTCGTACTTGGCAAAGGCCCATTGGCCATTGCTGCGCTGCACGCTGTCCTGTGTGAGCACCGCCTGGTCGAGTTTGTTGTACACCAGATGCTCCCAGCCCTTGCTTGGGATTTTTTTCTCTATCAGTCTTTTCCTGCCGTCGTAATGATAGCCATAGATATAGTTTTTAAACACAGCATCTGACTCAGAAAAGCTAGTTACCGAAACCGCAGGAGGGATTACATAAGCTAAGTTACCGTAAACATCATAAACGTAGTAAGTATCTAAAGATGTCGTTTCATCTTGCCAAACTCTTTTGAGAATCGGATTTTCTTCCGTGTCCTCAAACACTTCTGTCGTACCAGAAAGACCACTAATCCAATTTTCGTTTCGATCAATTGTTTTATACAAACTTCCCTTATCATAGAAAGAAGATGAAATGGCTCCAGAAGTAGTAACATTCCACATACGAACCTCATTGAGGCCATTAATAGCCCTAATCGTCTTCGCTGTATGGCCAGAACCGGCTATGCTGGCACTGTAAGGTTGCCAGGGCGCACCCGGTGCGCCCTGCTCCAGAACGCGCCCCAACGGGGAAGGCTCCATCACCGAAATGCTGTACGGATAGGGGGTCTTGGCCACATTGGCGTCCCATCCCGTCGAAACACCGTAGAAGCTCGCCTGGTTCGCGACGCCACCCGTTTTATAGGCTCCATCGCTTGCCGTCTGCTCTGCATAGGGCAGGTATTTTTTGGTCTCGCGCCCAAAGGCGTCGTACTCGGTCACCTGCACCACGTCCCGCTGCAGGGGGCTGGCCTTCCACTGCACCGTCTGGACGGGCCTTCCCAGCCCGTCGAGGTACTGCACGGTGCGGTTCGCCTGCCCCACGGGCAGGCCTGTGAGCATGGAGGCGTCGGTTTTGCCGGCCACCTTGACGATGGTTTCCATCGTGTAGTTTTTGTCGCCGCTGGGGCTCTGGGCAAGGCCCCTGAGCGAGGCCAGCAGGAGTATGTTGAGGAATAGATATCTTGTTTTCATGGATGCGTTTCGTTTAGAGGTAGGCGATGTTGTCGAGGTTGATGGTGGCTGTGGCCCCGTTCAGCGTTACGCCGGTAAGCGTATAGGTGGACGTTGTATTGTCGAACCCGGCAGAGTAGGCGCCGGATACCACATAGCAGCTGGCCCAGCCCAGATCGGTCCACGGGTCCCAGGCCATGCCCGATACCGTGATCACGAAGCTGTAGGTACCCTGTGGAACGGTAATGCCCGCCTGCAGCTGCGCCGTGTTGTAGGTGTAAAGCGTGGTGCCGCTGCCGTCCTTGATCGCCAGCGAAGAAATGTAGGCAGAAGGTGTGCCACCCGGCGTATAGGGCGTGGTCCAGTTTAGGTAACTGATGGCGGTTGTTGGTCCACTACTCCCTCCTCCCGTCTCTGCTGGCTGACCGGCCAAATGGTATGAATAGTTCTTCACAATATTGCCGTCCTGGTCCTTCACGTTCTTCAACCGGTTGAACTCGTCGAACTCGCTGTACGTGGTCAGCCCCTTGGCATCGGTAGAGGCCGAAATGCCTACCCCGCTCTTGTACACATAGGTCCCCAGCTGGGCGTCTTTGGGATGGATGCGCACGTCGTCTATGGCATCGCCCAGGGCAAGCGTAACAGCCCCGGTGTAGGCCTGCTCCTGGTATTTCCAGGTGCCCCCGTCGCGGTACCAGTAGCTCAGCACGTAGGCGCGCGCGTTCGGGATGCTCCACGAAACGTAGAAGTCGCCGCTGTAGAACTTGCCGCCGGTATGTGCCGTTCCCGAACTCGCGCCGCTGTATTCCTCGAAGTTCTCATGGTAGAACTCGGTTGGCAACGCGTTCTTCGCTTCGGCAATTACGTAGTTCTTTTGCCCATAAGGCGTGGTATAAAGTAGGTTAGAAGGATAGGCCCATTGATAGGAAACCGGGATGCCTCCGGTCAATTGCTGGCTGACCAGGCGCCCTGCGCCGTCGTAGCCGTAGGCCACGCGCTCCTCGTAGCGGCTGTCGCTGAGAAGGCTGCTGTACTTGGTCCCGCTCATGCCTTCGCCATTGAGCGCAGCTATTCCCTTCGTGGTCAATGCATACTGCTTCACGGGCTTGAAGCTGGAAGTGCTGTATTCCGTGATGCCTGCGCTCACCAGTACCGAATCCGTACCTGTCTTCCGCCAGACCTGCTGTTCCCACGCAGGCGTCAGGATATGCGCTGCGGTGAAGGCCCCGCTTACGCCGGTGGTATAGCTGTCGGGGTATTTGAACTTGCTGATCAACTGGTCGCCATTGGATGCAGTGGTCCTTGTCATTGTCAGGTTCTTGGTGTCGGCCAGGTCGTAGCTGTTGTTAGTTACCGTAACCAGCGAGTCGGTGCCTTCGTAGCTCACCTCCCTGGTCTTTTTCAAGTATCTGAACGCTTGATAGTATTGGTCTCTTGTAGGCGTAAACAGCTTGGTCGAATCACCGTACATCCCTCCAAGGTTTACCACCTCAAAATGCTGATAAACTTTAATTCCATTAATAGTCACTCCATCCTGTATGCCATATTCATATTCAGTTTTGCTAATCGGAACCTTGCCCCCTGAGGTGTTTTTATATTTGGTAACCTTAACCGGTTGTATACCTGCATAATAGCTGTCGTAGGAAACATAGTCGCTCCTGGTTGTCAGCGTCTCGCCATCTCCAACTAGGTCTTCGAATACAGTGTTGTAATAGTTCGGGCTACCCCATGTCGGCCCTTCGGAGATAAAAGAACTATAGTTCATGGCATGGGTGTCGTGGATAACGCTGGTCGTTTCGACCGTCCGCTGGGTAAAGGGCTTCACATCGTAGACCGCTTCTGCCGAATGACCGGTAGAAAATCCAGCGCTGTTTACATAGCGGTAGCTCTTCTGTGTGGAAACCCCCACAACAGGATTGTTGGTAATATTTTTTACCCTGATGCCTCCTGCAGGCTTGCCTTCGATGGGTGTGGTTGTATTGTTCCTATAGCCAACGGTTGCAGTCATTGCGTTTTCGTATTCGTCGATATAGGTCTGCACATAGTAGGTTCCCGCCGAGAGGTTGAAATTGAACATCATGCCTCCGTCATCCCTATCGTGAAGAATTTTCATCGTTCCTACAAAAGAATATATCCCTTCTTCTTCCTCCCTATACAGCCTGGCATCTATAGACCCCTTCGGCAAACTATCTAACGGAACGGATTTTGGGTTACGAATCAGGTTAATCCCTACCGTCTGATCAAAATTAATGCTAAACTTACCACTCTCGAAGTCTGATTCAAAGCTGCCTAAGGGTGTACCGGGAGGTCTGTTCACATAGCTGGATAAGCTACTAAGTGTTTTTACATAATCAATGCCGTTGTAGGCCACATTACCCTCGTATTCGAAAGCGGTATTGCCTCCCGTTGGGTAAGTGATTTTCTTGAGCGCACCCGCCTGTGCGTTTATTGGGTTAGGGTCGCGGTTGGGCCCTCCGGGATAGATATCCCCTGGGATCATGGTCGCGCCGAAATTGCCTCCGGCGTAATAGCCGAAATGGTCTACAAAGGCATTGGATTTGTCCGGGTATGCACCGCTTTCGCCGATGTATTCGAAGCTGTGCACCTGTTTCTTCACGCTGTCGGCCAAAATGCCACTGGTAGGCCACTCTTCCAGGGCTTTGAGTTTCAGGTATCTTTCAAGGTAGTTTGTCGAGGTTCCGAAGTAACCGTATTTCAGTTTAAAGTTCTTGATCTCGTTGCCCGAATTGTCGGATATAGAAATCGCACTTAGCGCCGCTGCCGATGAGGCTACGTCTGAACGCGAAGTTCCCGAAAAATCCACCGTATATTTTTCTGAAACGATCTGAACCAGCCTTTTCGGGCTGATCTTGGAAGGCGTAGCGTAGGTAGCAGGATAGAGCGTCGAGGTTGCGCCCCAAAAGTATTCGTCAAACTTCTTATACGTTTGGCTGTTCGTACCAACTTGGTCATATTGGCTCTCACTGGTATAGATAAACTTGATGGTTTCGGTTCCGGCAGCATTGGTAATCGAACTCAGGTACCAGGAAGAATTATACGCCGTAGACCCCGGGGTTTTGAGCTGCGTAGTTTCGGTGACATTGAATTCATACTTTGTTCCGTCTTCTGCAGTAATGGTAAAGCCGGATGTGCTTCCAGTTATCTTCAGCTTTTGGTAGGGGAAGCAATAAAAGGTTCCTCCTACAAGCATGAACTTGCCCGAATAGCCAGCAAAATTGAAGCTGTACAGGTCGGGTTCGGCATCGACGTTTCCATCGGCGATGTTCTTCAGGAAAGCCTGGTCGGTACTGATGTCTCCGATTGGCAGGTTGACCTTGCTCTGTACGGCCGCATCCTCGAAATTGTTTCCTGACGTTGATATATTGTCAACCTTGCCCTTCACTTGGCGCGTAATCACACCACCAGCCTGCAGGCTCCATCCAAGGCCTGTCCAGCCCACAGGGTTTGAAGGCTTGAAGCCATCGTAGCTGTAGCTCAGCGAAATCGGTACGCTTAACTCATGCCCAGAAACGTTAAATATTGGTATCGAAAAGCTCGGGGCTCCGCTCGACTGGTTGATGGAAGCGTCGCCAAACCTCCCGAGTGTACCTGCGGTAGCCGACGGGCTGATCAGGTCATTACGCATGTAGTTTGCCGTATTAGTTTGCGCAATCAACTGCAGATGCACAGCAATCGCCACGCACAGCAACAAGAATTTTTTATTCATAGGATAGCCAGTTAATTTAGATGAAATATAATTGCTAAGTCGGCTTTAAAATTAGCACCCCTTTTTCGAATAAAAAAATTTTTTGCTCAATCGTGCTTTTCGCAGGACGAACGATATCTAGGGCTGGATGAACATGCTTTTTTACAGGATATTATGATTCCAAAAATCAACAGATTTTGTCTGATTTTATTCCAAAAAAGGATAGATTCTGCTTAAAATCGAATTTTATATCCATCATCATTTTTGGTTCAATTTTGAATCTTTTTGTCACTCATCCCTCCTATTTGTCCAGAACAATCATTATCAGCACCATAGGCCGATTTTATTGATTACTTTTGCAGCAATTTTTAATCCGATAAACCGTTACAAAAGACTTTGAGTACACTAATCGCAGCCGAAGGCCTTGGCCATGGCTATCACCAAGAATGGCTTTTTAAAAATCTTACCCTGGGCATCAATGCAGGTCAGCGCGTAGCGTTGGTTGGCATTAACGGTGCTGGCAAAAGTACGCTCCTTAAACTGCTGGCCGAGCGCTTCGAACCGCTGGAAGGAAAAATAGTAAAAAACAAATCTGTTAAGATCGGATTCCTCGATCAAGAACCCGTTTTTCCAGAAGGCTACTCGATCAGCGACTTTATTTTCTCTATGGATAACAAGCAGCAACAGTTAATTAGAGAATATGAAGAATTAATTGAACAAGAGCATCCTAATGAAGAAATGCTCAATCACTTATACGGTGAATTAAGCGAGCATAATGCCTGGGAATACGAACATCAAATTAAGACGATTTTAAGCAGAATGGGCATCAACCACCTGCAACAAAAAATAAATACACTTTCTGGCGGGCAGAAAAAACGTTTGGCTTTGGCCAAATTGCTCATCGAAGATCCTGAAATCTATGTTTTGGATGAGCCAACCAACCATTTGGACATCGATACCATCGAATGGTTGGAAAAACTGCTGACTACCGGAAGCAAAACCATTTTGTTGGTTACGCACGACCGCTATTTTTTGGATAATGTTTGCAATACCATTGTAGAACTCGACAGAGGAAAAATATTTAACTACAACGGCAATTATGCTTATTTTTTGGAAAAGAAAGCTGAAAGAGAAGCGGCAGACGAAAGCACCTTTCAAAAGAACAAAAATTTATTAAAAAAAGAGCTCGAGTGGATGCGCCGGATGCCTGCTGCCCGTACCACCAAATCGCGCTCAAGAATTGATGCCTTTTACGACTTGGAAGAAAAAACCAAACAGCGCGCAGACAACAAGCAAGTAACGTTGAATGTCAAGATGTCGAGGCAAGGCAGCAAAATTTTAGAGCTAGAGCATATTGCACAATCTTTTGGCGACAAAAAAATCATCAACGATTTTTCTTATACCTTTAAAAGGGGAGATCGGATTGGCCTAGCCGGGAAAAACGGCACAGGGAAATCTACCTTGCTTAACATCATTACCAATCACCTCCAGCCTGAAAAAGGAAAAGTTGATATTGGCGAGACCACGGTTTACGGCTATTACAAACAGGGCGGTTTAGCTTTCAATGAAAAAGAGCGGGTGATTGATATTGTCAAATCAGATGCAGAATACATCAAGATGGCCGATGGCCAAACCATTTCGGCCTCTGCCCTACTTACCCTGTTCTTATTTCCACCAAAAAAACAACATGGCCTGGTCGAAAAACTAAGTGGTGGAGAGAAAAAGCGTTTACATTTGATGAAAGTCTTGATGCAAAATCCAAACTTCCTGATTTTGGATGAGCCGACCAACGACCTCGATATTGATACATTGAACGTATTGGAAGAATTTTTAGAAAACTTTCCAGGTGTACTGATCTTGGTTTCGCACGATAGGTATTTGTTAGATAAGATGAGCGAGCAATTGTTTATCATGGAAGGCGATGGCGAAGTAACCATTTACAACGGAAACTACTCAGAGCATCGTTTGAGTTTAGAGGTGGCCAAAGACGCTACGCCTAAAAAAACTAAACAAGAAAACATACCCGCTCCTATTGCGGTGGTCGCCAAAAAATTAAGTTTCAAAGAACAAAAAGAACTGGAAGATATTGAGCAGGAAATGGCGAAGAAAGAAAGTAGGATTGCTGAGTTAACTAAAACACTGGATGAAATAAACAGTGCCGATTATTTAAAAATTCAAGAAGTTTCTCAAACCATAGCAAAAATCAACGAAGAGCTCAATCCCTTGATGGAACGCTGGATTGAGCTTTCCGAAAAAACAAACTAAGCATGAGACCATCAGATCTAATTGCTACCATAGGCGTAAGCCTCCTACTAATTGCCTTCTTTTTGCAAAGCCTGAAGCTAATCAAAGCAGAAAGCTGGAGTTATGGCATATTAAATCTGTTGGGTGCAGGCATTGCAGGATATGCTTCTTGGCTGATTTCCTTTATGCCTTTTGTGATTTTAGAAAGCGTTTGGAGCGCTGTCGCGCTCTACGGACTTTTTAAATTATTTGTCAAAAAGAAAAGTTCCACGTGAAACAATGAATTTTTCTGCTTGAATTTTGATTAATTTTGTACTGTTTCACGTGAAACACAAAAATAAATAGATGTTTAAAGAATACGATGTTATTGTTGTGGGGGCTGGCCATGCCGGTTGCGAAGCCGCTGCTGCCGCCGCAAACCTAGGCTCGTCGGTGTTATTGATTACCATGAATATGGAAACCATTGCACAGATGAGCTGTAACCCGGCCATGGGCGGTGTAGCCAAGGGACAGATTGTTAGAGAAATTGATGCCATGGGTGGTTATTCGGGTATTATAGCCGACAAAACCACGCTCCAATTTCGCATGCTCAACAAGTCGAAAGGGCCTGCTATGTGGAGCCCAAGGACGCAAAATGACAGAAAACGCTTTGCCGAAGAGTGGCGCCTAGCGTTGGAAAGAACACCAAATGTAGATTTTTGGCAGGAAATGGTGGGAAGTTTATTGATTAAAAACAATACCGTTGTTGGCGTGAAAACAGCCCTTGGCGTAGAAATTTACGGCAAAGCTGTTGTGTTGACCAATGGTACTTTTTTGAATGGCATTATCCATGTTGGCGAAAAGAAATTTGGAGGTGGGCGCACAGGCGAGAAAGCGGCTACTGGCTTAACCGAGCAATTAACCGAGCTAGGTTTTGAAGCCGGCCGTATGAAGACCGGAACTCCCCCACGCGTTGATGGCAGGTCGCTTGATTATACTTTAATGGAAGAGCAATGGGGAGATGAAAACCCAGGGCGTTTTTCTTATACCAATGTAGAAATTCCAAAAGATCAACGTTGCTGCTGGATTACTTATACCAATGCCAATGTACACGAAACGCTCAAAGAAGGTTTCGAAAAATCGCCCATGTTTACTGGCCGAATCAAAGGTCTGGGCCCTCGTTATTGTCCATCTATAGAAGACAAAATCAATCGCTTTGCTGAGCGCGAAAGGCACCAGATCTTCGTAGAACCAGAAGGATGGAACACCTGCGAAATCTATGTCAATGGTTTCTCTACCTCCCTACCCGAAGATGTACAATATAAGGCCTTAACCCAAATCCCAGGCTTCGAAAAAGCCAAGATGTTCAGACCGGGCTATGCCATTGAATACGATTATTTTCCGCCTACCCAACTCTCCTTGACTCTCGAAACCAAATTGATCAGCAATTTGTTCTTTGCCGGCCAAATTAATGGAACTACAGGCTATGAAGAGGCTGCTAGTCAGGGGTTTATAGCCGGAATCAATGCCCATCAGAAAGTAAATGACGCCCACGAGCTCATTATGAAGCGTTCCGAGTCTTATATCGGTGTTTTGATTGACGATTTGGTTACCAAAGGTACGGAAGAACCTTATCGGATGTTTACTTCGAGGGCCGAACACCGTTTGCTCCTTAGACAGGATAACGCCGATATCAGGCTCTCCCCTATTGCCCATAAACTTGGCCTCATCAGCGACGAACGCTTGGCCATTGTTAACCAAAAGATAGCCAACGCCGATGCCATCGTTGCCTTTACCAAAGAGCAAGCCGTACAAATGAGCGAAGCCAACAGCCTGCTCGAAAGCTTAGGTACAGCGCCGCTTAATCAAAATGTAAAACTTTTCAGTGTGTTGAGCAGACCTCAGGTCAGTATCGAAGACATCAGAAAAGTAAGTTCTTCGTTTGATCAACTTTTAAATAACTTTGATCAGGAAACGGTTGAACAGGCAGAAATCAAAATCAAGTACGAAAGCTATTTTGAAAAAGAAAACGAGATTGTAAACAAAATGCAGAAGATGGAAGACAAATCCATCAACCCTGATTTCGATTACAACCAGTTGGTTTCACTATCCAAAGAGGCGCGTGAAAAGTTGTTGAAAATCAAACCGCGAACTTTAGGACAAGCTTCTCGCATTTCTGGCGTTTCTCCTTCGGATATTTCGGTTTTAATGGTACATATCTCGAAATAATCGTAAATTGATTGATAATCAACTATTTAATTATAAAATTACAGACTTCATTAAAAGCGATATAAGCGATTTTTAAATATTTTTAATATAATCGTTCCAAAATGAGGTAAAAATCAACAGAGGTCCTATAAATGCCGAAAAACGCAAAGCATTCAAAAAATCAGATTTTATACCTGGGTATTTTTCTAACTTCCCTTATTTTGGGCTGTGCCACCATGAGAACTCCTGAAGGTGGACCCAGAGATAAGAATCCACCCAAGGTTTTGAAAATGGAACCAAAAAATTTGACCACCAATTTCAACGCCAAGAAAATCGTAATAGAATTTGACGAATACATCAAACTCAACAACGAGTTTAAGGAATTTTCGATTTCGCCCGAACAGGAAAAACCACCGGTACTCAAAGCCAAGCTCAAGCGCCTGGAAGTTACGCTTCAGGACAGTCTCGAAAAAAACACTACTTATACCTTAAATTTTGGTAAGGCTATTACCGATGTAAACGAAGGAAATATCCTGAAGAATTTTACCTACGTGCTTTCTACCGGTCCTACCCTTGATTCGTTGAGCATTAGTGGCAAGGTAAGAAATTCGCTCACCGGTGCGCCCGAAATAGATGCTACTGTTTTTATTTTTCCTTTAGAACGCGATAGTTTATTTGGCAAAAAGAAACCTTCTATTTTTACCGCCACCGACAGTAGCGGCAACTATAAACTAAACAACCTTAAAAAAGGATCATATAAAATCTACGCACTAAAGGAAAAAAGTGGCGACAGGATTTACCAGCAACTTAATGACGAAGTTGGTTTTATCAAAACGCCTTTGGTATTGGATAAAAACAATTTAGATAGCATCAACCTCCAAATATTTAAGGAATTGGCCGTTAATTTTAGGGTACTGGATAAAAAGCTAAACAACGACGGTAGCATCAGCATGACTTTTAACCAGCAACTCAAAAAGCCCGAGCTTACTGTAACCGAGCCTGCCAATATAGACCTCAATAAGAAGGTAAAATTTAACAAAACCAACGACTCAGTTAAGGTTTGGCTTACCGATATGGGTTTCGATTCGGTTAAGATTGCTATTAAAGATGAAGGCAAATTACTGGAAACCGAAAAATTTGGCCTGTCTCTTATACACATCTGACGCTGCCGACGAACCACGACATGTGGTGGTGGGGGGGGGGGGGGGGGGGGTGTTGGGGGGGGGGGGGGGGGGGGGGGGGGGGGGGGGGGGGGGGGGGGGGGGGGGGGGGGGGGGGGGGGGGGGGG